>JBLMXH010000131.1:0-6608 GCA_050257685.1 Nitrospirota bacterium | reverse complement strand
GTTCGCGCTGGGCCTACGGCACGCTGCAATGTTTGTGGAAACATCGCGACATGGTGTTTAACTGGAACTATCGCGCGCTCGGCTGGTTTAGTTTGCCCAGCATCTGGTTTTTCCAAATGATTCTCGTAGCGGTCACGCCGATGGTGGATTTGTTCCTGCTGGCATCATTGCCATTTGGCGTCTGGAGCGCGGTGCTGCCGTTCATCCTGATCTTCCTCGCGATGGACGTGCTGCTCGCCACACTAGCCTGCCTGCTCGAGCGCGAGCCGATCGTCCGCGCTTGGCGCATTCTTCCAATGCGCCTGATTTATCGGCCGATGCTCAGTTACTGCGTCTGGAAAGCAATCCTGCGCGCCATCAAAGGCGCCTGGGTCAGCTGGGGCAAAATCGAACGTACCGCCAGCGTGCCCGTGCGCGCATAATTTCATATTGGACGTTGGACGTTGAGCGTTCGGCGTTTTCTTCAGTCCTTGCATCGAGCGGGCTCCTGACGCCGATGCCCGGACGATTCAGCACGTAGATGTAAATCCGCGTAAAAGCTTGCCGCATTTTACGGCGCTGCGCTCACGCGGCTTCTTTCGGCGGATGTTTTGCGAGGTAGTTGTTTAGCTGTGAACGAAGGAAACGCCGACCAGCGCCGTTCTTCAGATATTTTCCCGACCTAGCGCATCAGCCTGCGCTTCATAATAGATCAGTTTCCAGGACCACGGTATGACGTTGCGAATAAAATTTCTTCTGAGTGCTGTCGCAAGCGTGTTCGCAGATTCGACGTGTAGCCTATGTAAGAGCCATCATCGCGTACCGAGCGGATGACGTAAACGCAATGCACACCAGCGAAATCTTTAGTGCATTGCCGCCGGCTTCACTCCAATCGCAATATGAGCGTTCGGTCCGAAGGCTCTAATGCTTCAGACGGAGGACATCACGTGTCTGATCCAGCAGCTTTTTCGGCTTGTTCCCCGGAATGGGGGACGGTACAGATGCGGGGCATGAGTTCGCTTTTAGTAATTGGCCTGGCTAAAAGGCGACCGGATTACACAGATTTATCTGCAATTAATTACAGATTTTTGGGGCCAAAGTCTCGTTAGGTCTCATGCAGCTCACCATCGTTAGCGTGGACTACGCCCCCGAAGAACTTGACGAGCAGGTTCCGATTGTCGCCGGGCTTATTCGCGAGTTGCCCGGCGAAGACAGACCCGACTATTGGCTTGCAGTGGCCACACGCCCAATTCGCTGGGTATCACCGGAGGGCGAGCGCGTCATCAGCTATTTGGTGTTGGCTGCACGGTGGTTGGGCACTCGCATCGAGCCTGGTGTAGAGCATCTACCCATCGGAATTGCATACGTTACGGATGAAACACTGCTGCACGACCAGCGGCTTGATCTTGCGAAGTGCCACTACACTGCGATTGGCATTGCATCTGACACATCGGGTGGCCGCCCCGCGCGCCCTCTTACTTCCACGCTCGCTGGAAACATTGCTCGAGCGTTTGGCACAGGCTACACAAATGAGACCTGATCGGCCGATGGAGCCGACCGCGAGCGGCGTGCATAATCGCGTGATGGTAATTTGTTCGTTTCTTCTCGTTCGCTGTTGCGGTCGCGCACCCGGCGGCTCATCTTATCCTCGTTAGGCCGCTTCGCGCACATGAAGCCATCGGCCATCATCATCGGCGCATCTTCCGGCATCGGACTCGAACTTTGTCGGTATCTTGTCACCAAGGATTACCGGATTGGCATTGCCGCCAGACGCAAGCCATTGCTCGACGAGATGGCGGCTTCGTTGACGCAGATTTGTTGTGTCAGTGAGATCGATGCAGCTCGGCCAGACGAAGCCATTCAGTGTTTCAAGAGCATGACGCGGGCTGTTGCGCCGGTTGATTTTGTCTATATTTGCGCCGGCACTGGCCATCCTAACCCGGATTTGAAATGGGAACCAGAGGACGAGACGATCCGCGTTAATGCACTTGGTTTTGCGGCGCTTGCTTCGACTGCGATGTCTTATTTTCTGAAGCAGGGGCATGGGCATCTTGTGGGGATTACATCGGTTGCGGCTGTGCGAGGTTCCAGTGATGCGCCTGCTTACGGAGCCACAAAGGCGTTTGAATCTCATTACTTGGAGTCTTTGCGGATCCGCGCTCGCAAATCAGGTGTCCCGATATCGGTTACAGAGATTCGCCCGGGCTTTGTGAAGACGGCGATGATGAAGGCAGAGAAACCATTTTGGGTGGCGTCGCCTGTGGTTGCCGCCAGACAGATTGTAGCGGCAGCAGAAGCTCGCAAATCAATTGCGTATGTGACTGCGCGTTGGCGGTTAGTTGCTTGGTTGATGAGGATGTTACCAAATATGATATATGACCGGGTGGCCTAACAATGCGCTTGAGCCAACAGGCACCGCGCCTTCTGCTTTGACCCGCGCCATGAAATCTGGATATGTTCCGGGCAGGCTTTGTTCGTATTGGTCGCCGCCCTCACGATCGGCTGTGTCGCGAAGCTGCCGTCGTCAGCTGAAACGGTGTTGTTGCGCCGCTTACATGCCGAGAAGATCATTAAGATTCACGAGCTTCAGCACAGAACGATTGGGGATTTCGATTATTTGGGTGCTCCGGCAAAAACCAGAGTAATCCGCGAGGTAAAATGAACGGCAAATACACCGCTCCCTTCCTTTTCAGCGCGGTACTCGCTCGCTCACCCAGCGCCCACAGACATAAGCTCTAAATCTCATGATCACTGGGTGCAATTAGTTACAGCAGTACGATCAAATTGCTTACGCACGAGAATCCAACCCTATAAAAGGGAATCTCTTGACAAAATCGGACCAAAACCGCTACACATGCCGGTATGCGCCGGCTGGTTCGGGTTCAGGCAATCGGTGCTGCTGCGGCAATCCTGTTCACCCGATCGGTCGTAGCGGACGGTTGGCCATACTATCAGCATGATGCGACGCACACGGGTTATTCGACCGCGGTCGTGAACCCGCAGGCGCTTTCATGGGCGTGGACAGCGCCTTCTTTTTTCACTGGTGGATATTCCACGCCAGTCATTGTTGGAAGTACCATTTACGCTATGCAAAACCAGCAGGGGTATAGTGGAGGCGGATTGCGCACGAGGGTAACCTCGTTCAACCTTGCAACTGGAGCAATTAACTGGACTTACTCTGGCAGCTTCGTATTCCCATCGCAGCCAGGTGTTGGCGGCGGGTTTGTTACGTTTGTTGGCACCACTTTTACCAGTTCATCGCTCTACGTGCTGGATGCCGTAACAGGCGCCCTTCGCTACACGGTGCCGATTCTCGCACAAACGGGCTCGGAAATGCCCACCGTTGTCCCGAATCCAGTCAGCGGACACGTTACTGCGTTTGTGGCAGATGGCGCGCGCGTGAGCGCTGTCTCACTGGGACTGGCGAGCGGAACGGTGCTTTGGACGCAAGATGGCCAGTTCGGAGGTCAGTCCATTCCAACGGTTGTGGGCAGCTCGATTGTGCTCGCTGGGCCGGGTCAATATTACGCTTTCGATCAAGCGACTGGCTCGGCGAACCACTTCTGGGCGGGGAACGTTTATGGCGGTGGAGGCAGCACCGTTGCCTATGATGCGACGCGCCACGAGTTCTACGTGGTCGAGGCATATGATGACTCAACCCCGGTGCTCTCGGCCTATCACTACACTGACAATGCTCATATCACATTGTTGTGGCAACGCACCGGCGATGGTGTTGGCTCCCAGTCTGTGGCGATCAGCCCAACCGGCAAGGTCTATTCGGCGGGCGGCAGCGTGATCTGGGAGTTAAATCCTGCCACTGGGGCAACGCTTCGGTCCATTCCCGGTTCATTTGCGGGAGTCCCAGCATTAACGAACAATGTCCTTTGGATTTTCGGCAATGGCCAGACGTTCGCCTACGATCTAGTCACGCTCCAATTGTTGCGAGCTTTCAACGGCGGCGGGTTCGAATCGTCGTACCGCAGTCCTGGCGCTTTCACTAATGGTTATTTTGTTCTCGATTACGGCAATATTGTCGGTTATCCCAGCTTCGATGTTTATGGCAGTCCGTTACCCGGTGCGACAACTAATCCGGCGACAAATGTTGCAAGCTTTTCCGCGACACTCAATGGCTCAGTCAATGCGCGTGGCTCAACCACCAGTGTTCATTTTGACTATGGTTTAACGACGAGCTACGGGTACACCACCGTTATAGAGACCAGGGCTGGGCACGCGCCGCGGGCGATCACCGCAAACGTTAGCGGCCTGCTCCCGAGTCACCTTTATCATTTCCGGATTGTAGCCCACAACGTCCATGGCACCACCTTCGGTAGAGATAGGACCTTTACCACGCTAAGCCCGACCGGGCTCCCGGTCGTCACAACTAATCCGGCAACCCGCGTCGCGAGTTTCTCAGCTATCCTCAATGCCCTACTCGACCCACACGGGTTGACTACGAGTGTTCACTTTCAATACGGCCCAACAACCAGCTACGGACTTACCACTTCTCCCCGCAGTCAGACTGGAAATACATATAGGAATGTGAGCGCCAACATCAGCAGCTTAACTGCGAGCACAACTTATCATTTCAGAATCGTAGCGAGTAACGCGGCTGGCACCAGGATAGGTAGGGATAGGACTTTTACCACCTTGACCGCGACCGGCCCCCCAGTCGTCACGACCAAATCGGCAAGTAATGTAACTACCTCCTCAGTGACCCTTAATGGCTTACTGGACCCGCATGGGTTGACCACGACGGTTAATTTCCAGTATGGCACGACCGCGCCATTTTACGCGCACAGCACGCCTATGCAGACTCAGACTGGGAACACTTATCGGAATATTGCTGCCAACATTAGTGGGCTAACTGCGCACACTACATACCATTTCCGCATCGTTGCTACTAACAGCGGCGGCTCCAAGGCGGGTGCCGACCGGACCTTTACTATGCCTTGACCGCCCCTACATCTCGGTACGTGGCACGTCTCGCATCTAACAGTCGATGAGCCAACTCCGAAAGTATTCGCGAGCAGGCTGACCCCGTTGCGAAATAACTTTAGCGTCCTTGCCACGGCGCCCTGCCGTGGCTTATCTCTTGTTGTTAGATGAATGATCCCGCGCCACAATGAAACCAACCGTCCTCCTCGCCATTTTGTTCTTAGCCACGACTGGCAAATTAACTCCCCAAACTCCTACCAACTCTCGGGCGCCCGCGTATCGCGAGGCATCTGTCTGGATCGTCGAATTCATGCGGACAAAGTATGGAGCGACAGACCGATACATGGAGCACCTGGCTGATGACTGGAAGGCCGCGTTGAATCAGGCGAAGAAAGAAGGATTTGTCTTGTCGTATAAAACGTTTATCGGTCCGCCCGCCAACAAGTAAGACTGGGACGTCATGACAATGATTGAGGTCAAGGACTTCACGTCAGTAACTGGTTTCAATAACCGCTTGGACCGGATTCACGACACTATTGTTGGATCGAAGGCTCAGGCTGAAGAAGCCGCCGAGAAGCGATCCGACATTCGGGAAGTGCTTGGTATGAAGATCGTTCACGAAGCAATCCTTTTGTGGCCAAAAGTGAAAAGGACTGCATCTAATCAGGCGCTCCAGCCAACCGCTCTTTGGCGTTGCGCGTCGGTGTCGATTCCGATTAGGGTATTCTCAACCGTTGCGCAGTCTCGCTCCCAGGGCGGTGGCTGAGCTCCGTTCGTTAGGCCGGTGCCTATGACGATCACTCGGAGCCGACAGTTCGCAGGTCTTGCCGGCTGGGTCGTAGTGTCGTTCACCGCAGCCGCCTTTGGCGCTATGGCGTCCGTGAATGCTCGACAGTTCTACGCGCAGTTGGTGCGTCCGGGGTGGGCCCCGCCAGGGTCAGTGTTTGGACCTGTTTGGAGTGTGCTGTACGTCTTGATGGCCATTGCGGCGTGGCTGGTCTGGAAGAAGCACGGTTGGATGAATGCCAGGCAAGCACTGAGCCTGTTTGTTGCGCAGTTGATAGCAAACGCGCTTTGGAGTTGGATATTCTTTGCGTGGCACCTCGGCTCGCTGGCGTTTTTCGAGATACTGTTCCTTTGGCTCCTGATCGTGTGGACACTCGTCCTTTTCTGGCGTCGGAGCCTTGTTGCAGGAGTACTGTTGGTGCCGTACTTAGCTTGGGTCACGTTCGCCGCGCTCCTTTGCTACTCCATCTGGAGGCTAAATCCTGCTCAACTTTGATGTAAGACGCACGTCTCCTCACGCGATCGGCCTAACAAGGCATCTAACGACTCATAAACCCAACGACCCCGTTTCGAAATGCGTTCACCGTGCTTGCCACCACACCTGCCGTGATTTATGTCATTTTTCGTTAGGCGACAGCAGTGAGATTTTGCACGAAAGAACACTTATGAGGACCACTACACCAGTCATTTTGTTTTTTACAATTCTGGCAGTATGCCCGGGCGTGGTTCGTGCTCAAGAGAACCACCGGCTCGTTCACGAGGCGCTCGTCAATGCGCCGCTCGAGCAGGTTTGGGCAGCCTTCACAACCAAGGCGGGATTGGAATCTTGGATGGTGGCTCATGCGGAGATCGAACTCAAGATCGGAGGCAGGATGAAAACCCAGTACGATCCGAAGGGCACGACGGAT
>JBLMXH010000130.1:0-20131 GCA_050257685.1 Nitrospirota bacterium | reverse complement strand
AGCGTCTCCGGTGTCATCGGGGTGTTGCGATGGCGAAACTCGCTGGCGTAATCGACCTCGGTTGGGATGCTCGCCATTCGCTCAATCAAATATTCGCCCACTCTGGCGGCGTGCAGTGCGGTGCCGCATCCGGTGAGAACGATTCGCCCGACATCGCGCAACTGTGGCGGCCCCATGTTCAGACCGCCCAGCTTTGCCGTGGATTCGTCAGGGTTAAGACGACCGCGCATCGCGTCGCGGACTGTGTTGGGTTGCTCAAAGATTTCCTTGAGCATGTAATGGGGATAATCCCCTTTGCCGACATCTTCTGCAGTGAAATCGACTTTGCTGACCGGGTGCTCTGTGATGTCGCCGGCGAGCGAACTGATCTCGAATTTATCGGGGCCCGCGGCGACGACATCAAAATCGTTTAAATAAACTGCGTCGCGCGTGTATGCGACGATGGCGCTCACGTCGCTCGCGAGAAAATTTTCGCCGTTGCCTACGCCTAGCACGAGCGGACTTCCACGACGCGCGCCTATCATGAAATTCGGCACATCTGCATGAACCAGGGCTATGCTGTATGTGCCGATTACTTGACGCAGCGCCGTGCGGACGGCTTCAAACAGCCGCGCCTTTTTGGCGGGTGCCTCGACCGCGCCGGTAGACGAATCATCGTAAAGTTTTCCAATCAGATGCGCGAGCACTTCAGTATCGGTATCGGAGCGAAACTTCGTGTCGCCGCTGCGGATGAGTTCATCCTTAAGCGCCTGATAATTCTCGATGACGCCATTGTGGACCAGCGCCAGCTTCCCGCTGGCGTCAAAATGTGGGTGCGCATTCTCGTCATTCACTTTGCCGTGCGTCGCCCAACGCGTATGGCTGATGCCTAACGAGCCTGATACAGGTTCCTTTCTCACCAATTTTGCGAGCGAGGCGATCCGTCCCGCGCACTTGCGGGTGTCGAGCTGTCCAGCATCGACCACTGCGAGCCCTGCGGAATCGTAGCCCCGGTATTCGAGTCGGCGCAATCCGTCCAGCAAAATCGGCGTCGCGTTCGCGCGGCCAACGTATCCAACAATTCCACACATGATTGTGAACTGTAGTTGCGGCCGTTCTCACCCGCAACATTGAGCGCGCACGCACTCAGCGCCTTCAAAAAAATTACCGCAAAAGCCCAGATGCTGCGTTATTCATTATTGGGAATGCAAGCTCAGGCAGGCCGCAAATCGCTTCTGCAAAGTGCAACGGGGAAGACGCCTGGCGCGCTCCCGCCAGGGACGTTGCAGCGAACGCTTGCGATCGTCATGGGTGGCGGCGCGGGCACACGTCTGTTTCCGTTAACGAAAGACCGTGCCAAACCCGCAGTCCCACTGGGAGGCAAGTATCGGATCGTCGATATTTCGATCAGCAACTGTCTGAACTCGGGGCTGCGCTCGATCTATCTGCTGACGCAGTTCAACAGCATGTCGCTACATCGACACATCCAGGCAAGCTACAAGTTCGATAATTTTTCGCGCAGTTTCGTGGACATTCTCGCCGCGCAACAAACGCCCGAGGGGTCGCAATGGTATCAGGGCACTGCCGATGCAGTCAGGCAAAACATGCGTTACTTCCTTGAGGGCCCCTATGACTACTACCTGATTTTAAGCGGCGACCAGCTTTACAGGATGGATTTTCGAGCGCTGCTGCATCAGCATATTCAGCTCGGCGCGGACATTACAATGGCCACGAAACCGGTGGCGCGGCACCAGGTGTTTGAGTTCGGGATCATGCAGAGCGGTGTTGATCGGCGGATCACCGGGTTTGTCGAGAAACCGTCGGATCAATCTGGTGTGCAGGAAATGAAGATGAGCCGGGAGTTGCTCCGCGCCATCGGTGCGAATGAAGACGATGAATTGTTTCAAGCGTCGATGGGCATCTACGTTTTCAATCGCAACGTGCTCGTTCAATGCATGGAAAGCGATCTGTTTGATTTCGGTAAACACATTATTCCGACGTCGATCAAGGATCGGCACGTCAGTGCGTTCATCTTTGACGGTTACTGGGAAGACATCGGAACCATCCGCGCATTCTACGAGGCTAATCTCGATCTGACTGATGTGGTTCCAGAATACAGTTTTTTCGAACCGGAGTCTCCGATCTATACGCATCCACGTTTTTTGCCCGGCAGCAAAATTAACGGCGCAACTTTGCGCCAGGCGATTATTTCCGACGGTTGCATAATCTCGGATGCCCACCTGGAGCGAAGCGTCATCGGGATACGCAGTGTCATTCAAAGCGGCGCCACTATTCGCAACAGCATTGTCATGGGCGCGGACTATTTTGAACTCGGCCTGACTGATTCCTCACAGCCGCCTATGGGTATCGGAAAAAATTGCGTGATCGATCGCGCAATCATCGATAAGAACGCGCGCATCGGTGACGGTGTAGTGATTACACCCGAAGGAAAATCGCAGAATGTGGACGCGGAAAATTATTTTATTCGTGACGGGATCGTCGTAGTCCCGAAAAACGCAGTGATTCCTGCAGGTTTCTGGATCTGATTTCGCTGTAACATGGCTGTGCTAGTGCAGTGGCATTCCCTGATGGTCGGAGCCTCACGGGCAATGTGTCGTAGTATTTTGTCCTAGCAGACAATCAGCCTCCCCTCCGATTGTGTTTCTGGATGCAATGAGCAGACTGCTCGTTGCATATGATAGCTCACATCAATCTCGATGATCGGCTCTCGATTTTACGCGTCGGCGATCCTTTCAGAACCTGGAATTCGCTCGACGACCCGCGGGTCTGCGTTCTTTGCGGGAGAAAGTTCAAGGGACGGCAGGTAGACATTCGCCGCTTGCCGGGCGGGAAATTCAAGCTGTGTTGTCCCACGTTAGGGTGCTTGTCTACGCCGCATCAGTGGCGCTACGCGACGACGCCGGTTGCTTCTGATCCAGTGAAAAGGCGTTGGCGACGCGTCGTGCCTAACAAATACCAACGTCCCGTGCCTGGATCAACCCTGCAGATGCAACCCTGTCGGTTATGATTGACGCTACTCTGGATCAACCTGCGGTGGCATCAGTGCCGGATGAGGTGCTGATGAAACATATTTCCCGACGACGTCATGACGCTCTTGCTGAGTTGTATGACCGGCATAGCAAAAGATTGCGAGCCACCATTGACGGCGTCGTTCATGAAGAAGCCGAAGCCGACGATGTGTTGCAGGAAATTTTCATTCAGGTTTGGGAGGAAGCCGGCCGTTATTCAGCCAAGGCGGGGAAACCACTCGGTTGGATGGTGACTATCGCGCGGCGGCGCGCCATCGACCGGTTGCGACGGCGTCAGGCCTATTCTCGTGCGCGAGAGCGTTACGAACAACGGGTGGCCCAGGAATCACAGACTCCTCGACGCGATGCCGCAGAGGCACTTGTGTTGAACGATCTCCGCAAGTTTTTACGAAAAAGCATTCGAGCCTTGCCTCGTTTACAACGCGAAGCAGTCGAGTTGGCTTTTTTCAGCGGTCTCAGCCACAGGGAAATTGCTGCTGCCACGCAGGCGCCTCTTGGGACCGTGAAAACACGACTGGAACTGGGCTTGCAAAAACTGACTCACGCACTCAGGCCATTGCGCCATAAGGTGTGAGTCGATCGCTGCGTTTGCTCACGACACGATTCTTAGTTGGCGCCCGAGTGCTAGCGAAACAGAATTATCAGCAAGACGATCAGTATAACGAGGCCCAGTCCACTCGGGTAATATCCCCAGCCAGTGCTATACGGCCACGTGGGGAGTGCGCCGATCACCAGTAGTAGCAGGATCAAAAGCAGAATAAGACGCATACTTAATTTAATTAATTTGGAGAGTGTGTGTGTTTCCGAGCGCGCGCTCCGTGCACTGACAGCGCACGCTTGATGAATCGCGGACAACGTATCTACGGGTTTGGCGAAGTATTCACGTTAATATTAGTCTTCTCTTCCTTCGTCGTCGTACTGCCTGCAGGTGGATTGACGACCGTCGTACTCTCTTTCTTCTCTGACGGTGGATTTACGACTGTGGTGTTACTTTCTTTCTTCTCAGCAGGCGGATTGACCGTTGTTGTTTTTTGCTCGCATGCAGCGAACAAGCCCAACATGGCGAACAGGTAAATGAATTTTTTCATACCACCTGAATCGTTTCCAGCAGCCATTCGGTCGTCTCAGTGCTGACGGAGATTCGGTGCAGTTCGGGTGCGTCTGTCATGTCGCGACCACGCGGTTCGACGCGAGCACAACTCAAACGATTGAGCATCAACTTCCCAAAAACCGTTGCAGTTTACGGCGTCGGTGCGGGAGCAGTAGATCCAGCGGGTACCGGTGAAGGTGCCTCACTGGACCCCTGTGTCTTGGGTGGATTTCTCCGTGCCGACCGCTTGGACGCTGGCGTCGATGACGGGTTACTCATCGCCGCAGTGGTGGTGCTGGTGCCGATTGTTCCCGATTGCTCGCACGACGCCAGAAACGCCGTGCCGATCAGGACCGCGATCAGGGACAATCGTGTTTTTTCATAGGGTGCACTCTACTTCGCGCCGCGCAGAGGCTCTGGTTGTCCTAAACGAAATGAACTGTTGGAATGCTTGCGCGTCGGATGCGTGGATAAGCGCATCATGTGAGCACTAAAAACTTTGCGTATGCGATGGTTCCGCTAATTACATTTGGCTCGCCATATAACAGCCGACCAAACAGAGTGCCTCAGTCTCTTGTAGCCGAAGTGAAATCGCGTCGATGTTCCCAAGTCGATAACATCCTGTAAGAGTTAATATGAGATTTTGGCCGAAGAAGGGCAACCGCGTTTTGGTCGTCGGCATTTTTCAAAGTCTGGGAGTCGGTCGGACCGTAATGCAGAATCTCCATCGCGCTCGGTTTCGCCGTGCTGCCGTGATCCACGCTTCGTCCAAAGGCCGGCAGCGGGTCGAGGAACCTGGGATTTCAGCGATCAGTGGATCGACCGCTGCTTCAATTCTTGGTCTGGCCGTTGGCGCTTTTATCTTCTGGCAGCGCGGAATGCTGACCGATTACCGGTTAGTTGGGTTGGTCCTGCTATTCGCGGCGTTTGCGTTAGCGGGTGCGATCACCGGCTGGATGCTTGTCCAATTGCTTAGGGAGCATGTCGATTCGGCGAGCTTCGCCAGATTCACGAACACGATCCTGCCGAATGAAACGGTCGTTCTAGCTGAAGTCGAAGCGAGCGAAGCCTCGCGCGTGCTGGCGATTTTACGGGGCGTGGAAATCGAGGCGCCCGTGACGTTCGGTTTTTATCCGCCGCCACCTTTTTCTGTCGAACCGGACGTACCACAGCTCGGTCACGAACTGCCTTCGGGCCAGCGTCTCGTGGAAAACGCAGCGCGCCTCGCACACGCAATTACGGTCAGCCGCAGAGCGAAGCCGCGGGGCCCATCTTTTCTGCGCCGGTTACGCGAAATCGAGGACGCGCTGGAATGGGCGAACGTGAGTCTCACCATGTCGGCTGAGGCGCACCACGCCTTCACTCTTTCTGCGGAGTGGCTGCTCGATAACGCCTATTTGATTCGGGAGCAGGTGGCCGATCTCCGCAAGAGTCTTCCGCAGAAGTACTATGGAAAGCTGCCTTTGATCGCCAGCGGCCCAGGTGCGGGGTTGCCCCGAGTTTATCACCTTGCCGCGGAAATGGTTGCCGAAACCGACGGAGCCTTGGAGTCCGAGATCATCCGGAGATTTCTGGACGCGTTTCAGGCGATCACGCCTCTGGACATCGGAGAACTCTGGGCTCTCCCGCTGATGTTGCGATTGCAGTTACTCGAATGTCTGCGCGCGCTCGCGATCCAAGTCGAGCAACAGCAAAGGGAAAGCGAGGACGCCGATTTCTGGGCAAATCGGCTCATCGCCGCCGTCCGTCACAGCTCACCGCGATTGCTCAAAATAATGGAGGAACTCGTGGAAGGATATCCCGAGCCAACGGCGCATTTTGCGAGCGAACTGGTGGCGCATCTCTACGACGACGAGGGCGCGCTGCCCGTGGTGAGCGGTTGGTTGGAGCGCTCGCTCCGTTCGCCGCTGCTTGAGGTGATACAGCAGGAACATCGACACCAGGCCGTACAGCAGACCGCCCTTACCAACGCGATCAATAGTTGTCGCCGCCTTGCGCAAATCCAGTGGCGCGAACTTTTCCAATCGATCAGCTGGGCGGAAAGCGAATTGGCCGCGGATCCGGCCGCTGTGTACGGCCGCATGGATTTTGAGACGCGTGATCGATGCCGAGGCGCGGTGGAGGAAATCGCCCAATGGTCGAATTGTTCGGAACAAAAAACTATCGATCACGTCCTCGCGCTGGCGAAGGCCGCGCGGGACGAAGTTGCGCGCCATGTCGGCTATTATCTGATCGACGCGGGTCGGCCTGCGCTCGAGCGGACGACAGGCGCCCGAGTTCCGCTGATAGAACTGTTTCGCCGATGGCTTCGCGCCCACGCGGTAGGCACTTACTTTGGAAGCCTTCTCCTGCTCACGGCTGCATTGGTGGCAGTGCCTCTCTTTTTCAGCGCCGGATCGATTCATTGGCGGATACACGGCCTACTGGGATTTCTGCTACTCTTGCCCGCGAGTGAGCTGGCGGTGCTGGCCGCGAATTACTTCATCACGTCGCTCCTGCCGCCGCAGGCCTTGCCCAAAATGTCATTCGAAAAAGAAGGCATTCCCGATGATTGTCGCACGCTGGTGGTAGTTCCAATGCTGCTGACCACTCCCTCCGCGATCCAAAACGAACTCGACCGGCTTGAAATTCGTTACCTCGGAAATACGGATGCGAATCTGCGCTTTTCGCTACTGACCGATTTTGCTGACGCACCGCGGCAGACCATGCCGGAGGACGCAGAGTATATCGACATCGTGGCCCGCGGGATCGAGGAATTGAATCGGCGACATGGAGCGGGGCGCTTCTTTCTTTTCCATCGCAGCCGCTCGTGGAGCGAGAGCGAGCAACGATGGATCGGCTGGGAACGCAAGCGCGGCAAGCTCGAGCAGCTCAATCGATTTCTTATCGGCGAATCCGCCCCCGAGTTGGAAGGATTTCTCTATTCGGGCGATCACGCGCAGCTCGCGGGCATTCGGTTTGTCATCACTCTGGATGCCGATACCCAACTGCTGCGCGACACCGCCCGGAGGATGGTCGAAACCCTGGCGCATCCGCTGAACCAGGCCCGGCTTTCGCCAGATGGTCGCCACGTCGTTCGCGGTTACACGATCATTCAACCAAGCGTCAGCGCCTCGCTTCCGAGTGCGAGGGCGACATGGTTCTCACGTATCTTTGCAGATCCGCGTGGCATCGATCCTTACACGCATGCAGTCTCCGATATTTACCAGGATTTGGTTGGAGAAGGCAGTTATCATGGCAAGGGCATCTACGAATTGCGGACGTTTCACTGCCTCTTGTCCGGACGATTTCCATCGTCGCACTTGTTGAGCCACGATCTGCTGGAAGGATGTTATGTCCGCGTGGGGCTAGCGACGGACATCGAGCTGCTGGATGTCTTCCCGAGCAGTTACATTGCGTGGTGGAATCGGCAGCACCGCTGGATTCGCGGCGACTGGCAAATCATTGATTGGCTGAAGCCGCGCGTGCCTGTGGGCGGCGGCAGCATTGAACCCAATCCGCTGTCCGCGTTCAACCGCTGGAAGATCTTCGACAATCTGCGCCGCAGTTTGGTGCCGCCGGCGACCGTGGCTCTCCTCTTGGCGGGCTGGCTTTGCACGCCCGCGCCGCTACTATGGAGCGGGCTCGTTGCTGGCCTGATGTTGTGGCCGGTGTTGAATTCTCTCCTCGGCCTTCTGTTCCATCCGCCGCCGCCGGGGACGAGGTTCTGGCGCGAACCGCGCGACCGTCTCTTGCGCTCTGTGTTCGCAGTTATTTTTCTGGCGGATTATGCGGGCATGGCACTCGATGCCATCGCCCGCGTGACCTACCGGCGAATCAAATCACATCGGCTGCTGCTGGAATGGGAGACAGCAGTGGACGCTCACCGGCGCGCGAGAAGTCGGCAACAGCAATTTCTTCTCAGCCGGTTTTGGATCCCCGCTGCCTCCGTGTTTCTTTTCGCCTGCGCGGCTTCGCGCGGACAAACGGCGATGGTAGCCGTAGCTCCTTTCCTTTTTTTGTCGGCGCTCTTTCCTGTGGCGGTGATCGTGATTAATCGCCCGGCGAAGAGCTGGCGCGGTGGGACGCTAACGGCGGACGATCGGCGATTCCTGCGCGCGGCCGCGCGACGAACCTGGAGATACTTCGATGATTTTGTTGGACCACAGACTTCTTGGTTGCCGCCGGACAATGTCCAGGAAATGCCAATCCGCGAAATTTTTATGCGCACGTCACCAACGAACATCGGGCTGTGGATCCTGGCGACCGTGGCGGCGAATGATTTCGGTTACATCACGATCGACGATCTGGTGGCGCGCAACCTCGGCACCCTCGAAACCGTGGATCGACTTGAGCGTTTCGAAGGCCATCTTTTTAATTGGTACGACCTCAGCACGCTGGAGCCCTTGCGTCCACGCTACGTCTCCACCGTGGACAGCGGCAATTTGCTCGCGAGCCTCTGGACTTTCGAAATTAGTTGCGATGAACTGTCCACGCGTCCCCTTCTGGATGAGTCCGCATTGCGTGGAATAGCCGACACGCTGAGTGTGCTTCGGCAAATCGCCCCCAGCACGAAAGAAGCGGAACGCCCTCCGGCGTTTTTCCGCCTGGCGGAACTGACCACGGGCCAGCCGGCCAATTTGGAAGAAATCATTCTACGCGTAAGGGCAGCTCGACAGCCCGCACAGGATCTTCTGCTCCACTATGGCGGGCAGGAAAACGATCCGCGCGCTTATTGGGCCCAACAAATTTCGAAGCAGATCGCGGCGTGGAACGGCGTCATCGATAAATATCTTCGGCCGGTGGAAATTCTAATGTCGCCGCCGGCGCAATTGATGTCGTTAGGCGAAGCAACGCACGAATCCCGGCGGGAAGCGCTCGCAGCCATTTTTTCGCTGCGCAACATTGCCGTGGAGAGCATCCCTGGGTTGGTACCGCTGCTTCCTTTTTATCAGAGACGAGAGGACCAGGAAATTTCTCGGGAGGTGCATGAGTGGCTCGATCTTCTCGTCACCGAGGTGGAACATTCGCGCGAGAACGCGTCGGAACAGCTGACGCAACTGGATGAATTGATCGCCCAGAGCCAGAAACTGGAAGACGACATGGGGCTGCGATTTCTTTACGATGAGGAACGGCGAATTTTTGCCATAGGCTACCAGGTTGCTGAGCGCCGCCTTGACACCTCGTTTTATGATTTGCTCGCAAGCGAAGCGCGCTTAACAAGCTTCCTGGCCATTGCCCGCGGAGAAGTGCCGGTAGAACATTGGTGGGCTTTGAGCCGCCCCTTTGGGTCTGCTTACGGGCGGCTGCCGCTTCTTTCTTGGAGCGGGACGATGTTCGAATATTTGATGCCGCTCTTATTCACTCAGACGCATGAGAATTCACTGCTTGATCGCGCCTGTTACGACGCCGTGCGCTGTCAGATTGCCTATGCGCGGCAAAACCGTGTGCCGTGGGGCATCTCGGAATCCGCCTTTAGCGCTCTCGACAGACACAACGTTTATCAATACCGAGCCTTTGGCGTGCCAGCGCTGGCATTGAAGCGTGGGCAGAATGACGGCTTGGTGGTAGCACCCTATGCCGCCGCGCTCGCTCTCGGCGTGGAACCGGCTGCCGCGATGAAAAATCTGCGGCGGATTGCCACTCTGGACGAATCGGCGTTGCTTGGCGACTACGGTTATTACGAAGCGATTGATTATTCGCGACGCACAGAACCGGGCGGCGCAGCCGGGATCATCATCCACTGTTACATGGTTCATCACCAGGGAATGTCGCTCCTTGCTTACGACAACGCCCTACATGACAACGCGATGCGGAAGCGGTTCCATTCCGATCCGCGGATTCGCGCCACCGAGCCGCTCTTGCACGAGCATATCCCGGAACAAATTTTGCCGACCACCGGTGAGGTTCATGAAGAGCGACCCGTGCGTCAAACGATGCCGATGGCCGGCCCCGCCGTCGTGGCGCAAGAACCGGACATCTCTTCACCGCGCATCCACCTCCTTTCCAACGGAAACTGCTCCGTTACAGTAACGAACTCAGGCGGCGGCTACCTGCGCTGGACGGACCTGGACGTGACGCGCTGGCGCGCCGATACGACCTGCGACGCGTCGGGCCTGTTTTGTTATATTCGGGATTTGGAAAGTGGAACGACTTGGAGCAACACCCATCAACCGGTGAGGTCTCCCGAGCGCCGTTATGCCTGGAGTTTCACGCCGGACAAAGCGGAATTTCGGCGGCGGAGTGGGCCATGCGAAACGATCACGGAAATTGTCGTCTCCGCCGAAGACGACGCGGAAGTTCGACGAGTGACTTTGGTGAATACGTCGCGCAAATCTTGTCGACTGGAGCTGACCAGTTACCTCGAGCTCGCCCTTGCGCTGCACCAGACCGATCGCGCGCATCCTGCTTTCAACAAGCTCTTCGTCGAAACTGAATGGCTGCCGAGTTGCGAAGCCTTGGTCGCCCGGCGCCGCCTCCGCGCTCCCGACGATCGCCCTGTTTGGGCTGCCCACCTCATGGTCCCTGAATCCTCCATTGAGGCGCCGGAATTTGAGACCGACCGGTCCAAGTTTCTCGGCCGCGGCCGCACGCCGGAAAATCCCGAAGCGCTCACCCGCCGCCTAACGAACAGTGTCGGCGCCGTGCTCGATCCGGTCTTCAGCCTGCGCCGGCGCGTCACAATTCTGCCTAACCAACGATTTCAGTTCGCCCTCGTTACCGTGGTGGCGGAGTCTCGCGAAGCGATTGTCGCGCTGGCGGGGCGCTACGCCGAGTTTCACACTTGCGCACGCGCGTTTGAGACCGCATGGAGCCGTTCCCAACTGGAGATGCGCCGGCTCCGCATTCGCCGTGCGGATGTACAGACTTTTCAACAACTGGCCGGCCTCATTATCTTTCCACAGGCACAGCTTCGACCGCCGCCAGCGCGCCTTGGCCGCGGAACCGAGGGTCAGCGAGGGCTCTGGCGGCAGGGCATTTCCGGGGATCTGCCGATTGTTGTGGTCACGATTGGTCACCTCCGTGACATCGAAGTCGTGCGAGAGATATTGACGGCACATACTTTCTGGCATCTCCGTGGCCTGAAGGTCGATCTCGTCCTCGTGAGTGAGGAACTGCCGAGTTACGACGAACCATTGACCGGCCATCTGCGTCGGCTCACCGAAGCGCAGGCGCACTTGACAGGCGTCGATCAACCCGGCGGCGTGTATCTCCGCTCGGCGACAAAAATTTCGAAAGAAGAGCTGATCGCACTTCAAGCGGCTGCACGGATGGTTCTGGTCGCGGCTCGCGGCACATTGCGCCAACAACTTGCCGCGAGCGCCCCTGCGGCGGCGAAACCTCGTCAGTTGGTGTCTGGGCGCCAGCTCCGCGAAGAGCCCTCTGCGGCCCTGGCTTTCATGGAGTTGAAATACTTTAACGGTCTCGGCGGGTTTACTCAGGACGGAAAGGAATTCGTCATTTATCTGGGGCCTGACCGACACACGCCGCTTCCTTGGATCAATGTCACGGCGAATCCGAAGTTTGGCGCATTGGTTTCCGAGTCTGGCGCTGAGTTTGTCTGGGGCCGCAATAGCCAGAACGATCGTCTCACGCCGTGGTTCAACGATCCGATCTGCGATCCGCCCGGAACCGCCATCTACATCCGTGATCATGACATCGGCGCCGTATGGTCGCCAACCGCCAAACCGATTCGGGAGAAGGACGCGTATCGCGCGCGACATGGTCAGGGTTACACAACCTTTGAACATAACAGCCATGCGATCGAACAACGCCTGCTCACCTTCGTGCCTGTCGATGATGCCGGGGGACATTCGGTGCGCTTGCAGCGGCTGCGCTTGCGCAACAATTCATCGCGCCGACGAAAGCTGACTGTCACCGCCTACGCCACTCTTGTTATCGGATCCGATCGAGAGGAAACCAGTATGCACATCGTTACAAAATGGGATTTGCAGAGCAAGACTCTGTTTGCTCGTAATTCCTACAACCCGGAATTTTGCGAATGCGTCACTTTCGCTACTTCGGCTCCAATGCCTGCTTCGTTCACAGGTGATCGGGCCGGGTTCGTCGGGCGTAACCGCTCGCTGCGTGATCCGGTCGCGATGGAGCATGAACGGTTGGCCGGCGACGTTGGCGCCGGCCTCGACCCTTGCGTGGCCGTGCAGGTGACAGTCGAGATTGAACCGGGGCACACTGCCGAAATGACTTTTCTTCTCGGGCAGGCGGAAGACGAAGAAAAAGCGCGTGGACTCGTTAGGCGTTTTCGCGATCCCGCCAACGTCGAAGCCGCATTTCAAGAAACCCGCCACTGGTGGGACCGGCTTCTAAGCACGATCGAAGTGGAAACGCCCGAGCTTTCCACGAACTTTCTGCTCAACCGCTGGCTGCTTTATCAGACTCTCAGCTGCCGAGTTTGGGGCCGCTCGGCCCTTTATCAATCAAGCGGCGCTTATGGGTTCCGTGATCAGTTGCAAGATGTCATGACTCTCGTGCACGCTGCCCCAGACTTGGCTCGCGAGCACATCCTGCGCGCGGCTACACGCCAATTCGTGGAAGGCGATGTGCAGCACTGGTGGCATCCAGAGTCTGGCGCCGGCGTCCGGACGCGGATCAGTGACGATCTCCTCTGGCTTCCCTTTGTTACCGCGCATTACGTTCGCACCACCGGCGACGCCGCGATCCTCGATCAGATGGTTCCATTCCTCGATGGCAAACCATTGGAGGAACAACAGACTGAAAGCCTTTCCATTCCGGTCGCTTCCGCCACGCAAGGATCTCTGCTCGAACATTGTCGGCGGGCCATCGCGCGCTCCGCCACTGTCGGTCCGCATGGGTTGCCTTTGATCGGAACTGGTGATTGGAACGACGGCCTTAATCGCGTTGGATTGGGCGGGAAAGGCGAAAGCGTCTGGCTCGCTTGGTTTGAGATTTGTGTACTGAAAGACTTCGCTGACCTGCTCACCTTGCGCGAGTTGGGCGACGAAGCGCGCGCCTGCCGCGCGCGCGCCGCGCAGCTGGCTAAAACAGTTGATGCCCAGGCATGGGATGGCGCGTGGTATCGTCGCGCCTACTTCGACGATGGCACGCCTCTCGGCTCGAGGAAAAACCTCGAGGCCCGCATCGATTCAATCCCACAAACCTGGGCCGCGATTTCCGGTGCCGGAGACCCCGATCGTCTTGGGGTCGCCCTGCGATCGCTCGAGGAACATCTCGTGCGTGAAGCCGACGATCTAATTTTGCTTTTTACTCCGCCTTTCGACAAAACCGCCGCCGACGTTGGCTATATCAAGGGTTATCCTCCCGGTGTGCGGGAAAATGGCGGGCAATACACGCATGCCGCCACCTGGGTGGCCATGGCTTTTGCCCGTCAAGGCGATGGCGATAAAGCCGTCCGACTCTTACGGATGCTGAATCCTGTCGAGCACGCCCGGAACGAGAAAGACTGCGAATGCTACGGGGTCGAGCCGTATGTGATTCCAGGTGATGTCTATTCGTTAGCCGGCCAGGTTGGACGGGGGGGTTGGACCTGGTACACTGGCGCGGCGGCCTGGACTTATCGCGTCTGGCTTGAGGAAATTCTGGGATTCCAACGTCGCGGCGACAAGCTCACGATCAACCCGGTGATACCGAAGGATTGGACTGGTTTCAAACTGCGATACCGTTTCCAGAACACAACTTATCGCATCGCGGTGGAAAATCCTGACCACTGTTCTCGGGGAGTTACTCGCGTAGAAGTGGATGGAGTTTTGGCAGCCGACAAAACTGTGAGGTTATCTAACGATGGCCTCCCTCACGAGGTGCGTGTCGTGCTGGGAAACAAAGCGGTGTGAGGATCGTCCTTTTGCGGTGTTCTTAATTCACGATTTTAGCCGCTGGAGCGTGACGCCTGAGCAACGCAGAAGCTTGGCGAGCAGCTTGCACTCCATGCCGTAATCACATGTCCTCAATCTCAGCTCGAAGCTCGTCTTTTGTTCTGCCTAATCTCTTTTGGAGACGACCTAGAAGCTCGTCCTCTTTGCCCTCGGCAAACGCCAGGTCGTCGTCAGTTAGCTGACCGTACTTCTGTTTAAGTTTGCCCTTAACTTCATTCCAACTGCCCTTCATTTGTAGCTTCATAATACACAATTCGTCTATCACACAGGCGTCGGACTTATTACGATTCTCAATGTCCAATACCGCTGAAGCTAAACAAAACGCGCCTTTACCGGCCGCTGTTTAGCGGACCAGAAAGGCGCGTCGGAGACGAAACTAAATCAATTAATCTTCGTCCACGATTACACGATCAACGATCATGTTGCTGCCAGTCCCGGTGTAATGGACACGGACGGGAACACCCACTTTAATCCTTGTTTTCACAACGTCTGGATCCAACACGCGGCCGCTTCGCGTCACATAGGTGACAGTTTTGCCGAAGCGATACCGGACTGGACCACTGGTTTCTTTAAGGACGATCGCGCTGCCTGGAGTGTACTCTGTGATCGTTCCGTTGGCGTCAGTCGTAGTCGTCGTTGTGGTAGTCTCTGAGACCTGTGCCCACGCGAATGGCGCGGCTAATGCCAATGCAATGCTTAATACTGCTTTTTTCATGTTTTCCCCTTTGTTGGTTACATTGCGGCAATGTCTTTGCTCCTTCTAAATCGGAGAATCCAAAGGGCTTGCCGCTTTACCCCGATTCGGATTGGGTATGTGGTATGGATGCTTGGCAAGGTCTTTTGTTGTGGAGCAGGTAGTTTTGCAGGAGGCACGATTTTAGTCTGAGCTGGATATGAATTCCTGGATCGGGACGTCTGGATTTCAGTACTCGGAATGGAAGGGAAATTTTTATCCTGAGGATTTGCCAACTACAAAGATGCTTTCTTTTTACGCGGAAAGATTCGCCACCACTGAGATCAATTACACGTTTCACCGCATCCCCGCCCAGAAGACGATCGAAAGCTGGAAAGCGCAAACGCCGGAGAAATTTCGCTTCGGTTTAAAAGCACCGCAAAAAATCACGCATTGGGCAAAATTGCGCGATTGCGCCAACACACTCGACTATTTCTGCAAAGTGGTGAGTGACCTTGGCGAACGCCTTGGTCCAGTGCTGTTTCAATTGCCGCCAACATTCAAAAAAGACACCGACATCTTAAGCTCATTCCTGCGCGAGTTTCCGTCGATGCGCGCCGCGTTCGAATTCCGTCATGAGTCATGGTTCGATGACGAGATTTTCGATCTCCTCCGCTCGCGTAATATCGCCCTATGCATTGCCGACACCGATGCAGTTGCGACTCCGAAGAAGATTACCGCCGATTACGGTTATCTCCGTCTTCGCCGCGAAGATTACAGCGAAGAAGATGTGAAGCGCTGGTCCGATTTCGTCCGGGAACAGAGCACGAATTGGACTGATGCGTTCGTGTATTTCAAACACGAAGAGAGCGGCATCGGACCCAAGCTCGCCAAGCAGATGATGGAATTGCTCGGTGAATCTTGAACCCTAACGGCCGATTAGGATGAAGATTCCCGCTACAAGCGCAAGCGCACCCGTAATGAAGCCGATGCCCAATCCAGTGAGTGTCACGATCCCGACGATGATCAGATAAATCGCGAGCAGAAGCATTCCGATGTTTTTGGTGATCATGCGATGAGTATGAGCAAGTGGGCGGATGGTTGACAAACCCTTAAAAAGCCCTGGCCTCAACCGGTACCCAGCAGTGGCGGCTTGGAACGCCAAATCGCCGTTTCTGGCGTGAATCGTGGAACGTCTATCGACCCCCGACACGAACCACGACCGCGGAAACATCTTTCACGTCAACGAACGCATCAAAATATTCTGCCCCAGTAAGATTGGAAAGATGAACGACGTTGTCTGTGACCTGCGCGATCTTTCCGCCCATTTTTTCTCCGGATCTCAGGTGTAGCTCGACGCTTTTGCCGGCGCTGGCCGCAAGAAGGCTGGCGACCGTCGCGTTAGCTTGTAGAGCGGTTTTTTCCTGAGCGAATACGCTGCAAGACGCGCCCACTGCAACAATCGTTACGAGAAGAAGTAAACGTTTCATAATCCGCTCGTTCTGCGTGATTCCTGCTCGATTGGCTAGCAAATAATGAGGCGCTACCCAAACAAAGTGATCACCTCGCAGAGCAGTGTCGGTGTAGCCGTGCTTGTGTCGAGCACCGACGTGGACAAAATAATAGGCTTCCGCTGCGGCGGACGCTCTACAATGAGTTCTATTGCGGAAAATCTCGATTGGGTCCGGGAGCAAATCGCCAGCGCAGCCGCGAAATCGGGCCGATCGGCTGACGACGTTGAGCTGGTTGCGATCACTAAGATGCATCCGGCCGAGAAAGTGCGCGAGGCGATCGAAGCTGGGCAAATTCTATTCGGTGAAAGCCGGGTTCAGGAGGCGCGCGCCAAAATTCCGGAGCTGCCGTCGAACCTTCGCTGGCATTTTGTCGGACATCTTCAGAAAAACAAAGTACGCACGGCTTTGCCACTATTCGAAATGATTCACAGCGTTGATTGTCTTGCGCTGGCACAAGACATTAACCGGATTTCGGAAGAAGAAGGTTTGTATCCGCGCGTTTTGCTTGAGGTGAACGTGGCCGGTGAGGGGAGTAAATTCGGATTTTCAGGTGACCAACTTCGTGAGCAAATGGAAACGTTGCTGGCGCTGTCCCGGCTTTCAATGGAAGGAGTAATGTGTATTCCACCGATCGCTGACGAATCGGAGCCTTCGAGAAAATTTTTCGTTCAACTCCGCGGAATTCGCGATTCGCTCGAAAAGGAGTTCAGCTTAAAACTACCGCAGCTTTCAATGGGCATGACAAACGATTTTGCTGTTGCAGTCGAGGAAGGCGCTACGCTCGTCCGCGTAGGGACAGCTATCTTTGGGGAGCGAAAAGCAAGAAAGAGCGACCTGTAAATTGTCTTCGGGGGCTAGAAAGCCACCGCTCGTGGAGAGAGAATCCGGAAAATGCGGCTTGAGCCAAAGAATATCCAACAGATCGGAGACGAACTGGCAATTGCGTGGAACGACAGTACCGAATCGTTTCTGAAACTCGAACTGCTGCGGCGCGCCTGCCCGTGCGCGGCCTGCGGCGGCGAGCCGGATGTGCTCGGTCGGAATGTCCGCCCGCATGTGAGCTACACCGGCAAAAGCTTCGAGCTTCTTGGGTTCGATTTAGTCGGCGGTTATGCGCTGCAGCCCCGCTGGGCCGATGGACACAACAGCGGGATTTATAGCTTTACTTATCTCCGCCGTTTAGCGCAGCATTCCGATTGAAATTGAAGCGACAAACCGTAATCCGTCCGTGAGCCGGGTACTGAAACTCGTTATCGTTAGCATCTGCTTCTCACTATGTGGAGCGGGGACGTTCATCGTCCGCGCACCCCAAGACGAACAATCGCAGAGGAAAACAAACGTGATGCCGATCAAAAATCGCCAGCTTCCTCAGCGGAGTTGGATCCAGGTCTAGTGGCAGCTGTCACGGTAATAGATTGTTATAAACGACAGAGTTTAATTGGGACGCGAGTGGTTTCAGTTGGGGCCGGCATGAGAGGAATTTTTCATGAGTTGAGTTCGAGATTCGACGTGTCGGCGAAAGAGGGAAACACTTTGGAAAGCGGACGGGGAAGCCACGTCGTGCACTTGAATTCGCCAATCTCACCCCGATTTGGTCTTTTTCGCTGAACGCCGCAATGTATCAAGCTGGTTGCAGAATTCGTCGATCCTTTCAGTGACGAAGGCCCCGATGCGAAGCAACGTCTCAGAATAAGCCGATGCCGCGCGGCCTCCCGCGAGAATCTTCACCTCAGGCGGGAGGAATCGTCGGAGGTTGATGAGTTCCTGTGCGAGATTGGGGTCGTCTCCAGGGTAAACAATGCTCAGAGCTACGACGGCGGCTCGATTCTGCACGGCGGCGCCGGCGATTTCTGCAGCCGGCAAATTTGCGCCCAGATAAGTAGTGTGCCAGCCGATCTGCGCGGCGGCGTCGCTCACGATCACAGCGCCAAGCTCGTGCAATTGTCCGGCCGGAGTGGCGACGACAACCCGCGGGGCGTTGGCGGGTATCAGGAATTGTCCCGACAAGTGGCCAAGGAACACTTTCAAGCCCGCAGTGAAAAAATGCTCGTGGGCTGCAGTGAGTTCCCCCGTCCGCCAAAGTTCGCCAATCGTCTGCGCCAGCGGACCAACGACCTGTCGCAACAGCCCTTGATGGCCGAAGGTGACGACCGCCTTGTCCAGAGTCTCTTCGAATAGTTGAGCATCGAGTTTTTCGACGGCCGTAAGACAAGCATCATGGAAGCTTTGTGCGGGTGATGTTGCGGCGCGTCGTGTTGCCTGCACTGCGGGCCTACCCACCTCGGCTTTGGCCGCTAGCGACTTGAGGCGCTTCGACGGCAGCCTCGCGATGTTGCCGATGCTGTGTCCAGCGGCGGTTGCCAGTCGCAGTAAGTTCAGACGCTCAATTTCGCCGTCGGAATAGAGACGGCGATTAGTGCCGCTCCGTTTCGGTGCCACCGCACCATAACGCCTCTCCCAGATGCGGATGAGATGAGGCGAGAGCCCGGTTATCCGCGAGGCGGCTTTGATCGAATGATGGGCGTCCGGCATATTGGTGACCAAAATCTAGACATAAGTCAGACACAACGCAAGTCAGAGGTCTGAAATCTGTTGGCTTTAGCGCCAATTGCCAATGAACAATGAGGTGTCAGTTAAAATATGAACAAACGTTTGACAACCCGGTCCAATTCTATACATACATTAGACAACAGCAGATCTTACTCAACGGAATAACCCACCCACTCTCTCAAGATTATGTTTAATAGAATGGATCACCTTTTTCTTTGGGCCTCGTCCCTGAGCCTCCTCGCGAGCGTGCCCGTCTGGTTCATGGTGGCACGCCGCGCTGCGACATCCGGACGCCGCGGCGCGCCGTCCCTACCAGAAACGCTGGTTTCAGCGTCGTCGGCGATACGGCCCATGGCTCGTGCTGAACATGTTCATATTCAATCTCCAATCTGGACGGAACGAAATCTTCAACTGACTTCGTCGCCACGAGAACGTATGGAGTTAAGACCGGCAGGCCCTGCCGATGAAGTTCCTGGTTACACGCAACTTCAGCGCCAGATACATCACGCCTTGCGCGCACAACACCCGGAATGGCTTCAGCCTAACGGTGATTCTCCAATCTGCGACTCCTACGAATCGCGGTTCGCCGAGCTTTTGCGCACCCTGACGTGGAAGAACCGTGACAAAAAATAACCGCGATTACGGCGTCTTCGTGGGTCTCTGGGTCCTGGGCATTCTCGTCCTCTTCGCCGACGCCATCAGCCAAACCAAACAAGACTGAATATGTTTGAATTTCTTTTCCCTGTGTTTTGCTTCGGCCTCGTCCTCACGGGAATCGTCGCGAAAAGATTCCTGACGGCTCCGGACTTTGCGGACGCTCAAAAAAGATTCGACAGCAGCGTGAATGCCGAATCCGGCGGACGGCGCATTTCGACTCGTTCGGTTTCCTTCTTCACCACGGCACCGATTAGGCCAGACCGGATCGACTCAGCCAAAGCCGCAACAACCACGCCATCAGCAGAGTGGTTTAGGGGACAACCCCTGAACTGAAGGGATACTCATGAAAAAAGACAGACAGAACCGTTTAGTCTCCAACATCGACAATAACGGGCGGCTCTTTCGCGCAGGCGGAGCAGTAGCCTTCGCCATCGCTGCCGGCGTGGCCCTGCCGAAATCTACCGCAATCGCGGCCGGACTAACTCTCACTTCGGCATTCCTCGCGTTTGAAGCCGTGCAGGGCTGGTGCGCACTCCGCGCCTGCGGCGTGAAAACGAAATTCTGACGTCTTAGCCGTCGGCACTTATTCTATGAAACACGATGTCATCATTATCGGCGCCGGACCCGGCGGCCTCGCTTCGGCCATGCTCCTTGCTTCGTCGGGGTTGAAAGTGAAGATCATTGAGCGTCTCCCGACCATCGGCGGACGTACCTCGTCGATTGAGGCGAACGGCTTCAAGTTCGATCTTGGTCCGACGTTTTTTCTT
>JBLMXH010000129.1:0-3478 GCA_050257685.1 Nitrospirota bacterium | reverse complement strand
GTATCGGTTCTGCAAAAGAGCCTCGAACAAAGCGGAGCGAAGGGAAAGAGCAAAACAAAATCGCGCGCAAAAAAAGCCCATCCCGCCAGAAAAGCGGCGTAGTTATCAATAGTCAGTGCGGTGCGTCTCGTGATTCAACCCACGGATTGCGTAATCGCAGATTGATCACTGCGACTATGACGATGGGAGCTCGAGTTGGAGATGAAACATGTCTCTTAATGTGTCGAATCTTCATGCAAGGGACGCTGGCGGGTTACGAGCGTCGATTCTGTAGTAAAGACATCATCTTTGCGCTGCTGAACTCAAGGCTGTGCTGAGCAATGAGGGAACACATTCAAATGGCAAATGCTCCTATCGGTAAGGAACCAATTCGCGTTCACCGCGAGCCACCTGCGCCGCAAACCCGGCGGGTTCGCGAGAAGAGATCACTGGTTCGCCGGCCCGGTGTGGTCATCGGAATTACGATGATAGCAATCATCGGGATTATCTACGGGGCGACTGTCGTCTTTCATTCTCTGACGCACCAGTCGACCGACGACGCATTCGTGGATACTCATGTTGTTTCAGTCGCCCCAAAGGTTGCGGGTCGGGTAAGCGCGGTGCACGTACGGGATAATCAATTCGTAAAAAAAGATGAGGTCCTGCTCGAGCTCGACCCACGTGATTTCCAGGTGGCGTTCGACCAAGCCAAAGCGAACCTCGCAAAAGATAAAGCCACGGAAACAACCGCAGAGGCAAACGAACAGCGCGCAAAGTCCCTGTTCAGTAACAAGGTTATTAGCGCACAGGAACGAGACGCTAACGTGGCTGCTGCCCAATCGAGCAGGGGCAATGTCCAAGCCGATGCAGCGGCCGTTAAACAGGCTGAACTGAATCTCGCTTACACAAAGATCAAAGCGCCAATTGATAGTTACGTGACAAACAAAAAGGTTGCGATTGGCGATTATCTGCAAGTTGGACAGACGCTGATGGCGCTGGTGCCGCCGCGAGTGTGGGTAACTGCGAATTTCAAGGAAACACAACTACGCAACATGCGACCAGGACAACCGGCAACCATTTCTGTGGACGCCTATCCAGGCCTCAAATTGCCCGGACATGTGGACAGTATTCAGGCTGGCAGCGGCGCAGCGTTTAGTCTGTTGCCACCGGAAAATGCGACCGGCAATTACGTGAAGGTGGTGCAGCGCGTACCGGTGAAAATCGTTTTCGATCAGAAACCGGATGGGCAGCACGTCCTCGGCCCTGGTATGTCCGTCGTGCCTGATGTTCAGATTGCCAGCGGGTTTGGTGCGGCCGTTAAAGTCTTTGTCGGTGCCGGGTTGATAATTGCCATCGTTATCATCGCGGCGGCGTTATGGATCGGAAGAATTTGACGGAGCGACTGATGTTACATGCCTGCACCGAACAACACCGCAGCGGAGCAATGGACGCCGCGTCACAATCCGTGGCTTATCGCGGTCGCCGTCATGTTGGCCACCTTCATGGAGGTGCTCGATACTTCGGTCGCAAACGTTTCGCTGCCGCACATCGCGGGCAATCTCTCGGCCACGACGGATGAGGCTACCTGGGTCCTGACAAGTTATCTCGTCGCGAATGCAATCGTGCTACCGGCGGCGAGCTGGTTGGGAAATCTCTTCGGGCGGAAACGCTTCCTTATTGCATGTGTCGTCCTTTTCACGATCGGCTCAGTTCTCTGTGGCGCAGCGCAAAGCCTCGGATTTCTCGTGATCGCACGCGTATTCCAGGGCGCAGGCGGCGGAGCATTGCAACCGATTTCACAGGCTATTTTGCTTGAGAGTTTCCCTCCGCAAAAACGCGGTGCAGCGATGGCTGCATTTGTGATGGGTGTAGTGGTAGCGCCCATTCTGGGTCCAACACTCGGCGGCTGGCTGACCGACAATTATTCCTGGCGCTGGATTTTTTACATCAATCTTCCGATTGGTGTGGGAGCCGCATTTCTGATCAACGCATTGGTGGAAGACCCGCCGTATCTGAAACGGATCTCAGGCGAAAACATCGATTACCTTGGATTGGGTCTGCTGGCGATCTGGCTGGCAACACTCCAATACGTTTTGGATCGCGGTCAGGAACTGGATTGGTTTGGGTCTCGCGCCATTCTTTTCTCCACGATTATTGCAGCGATTGCATTCGTTGCGTTCATTGCGCGCGAGCTCACAGCTGAACAGCCCATCGTTGATCTTTGCGTCTGGAAGGATCGCAATTTTGCGGTTGGCTCAAGCATGGTTCTCGTGATTGGCGCGCTCCTTTACGGCACGATCGCGGTGCTGCCGTTGTTCATGCAAAATCTGCTCGGGTACACTGCGTTCAATGCGGGTATCGCAATGAGTCCACGCGGCATCGGCGCGTTCATAGGCACGCTTATCATCGGGCGCATTTCCGGGCGCATTTCGAATCGCATCCTGATCGGCGCTGGCTTTCTGCTTCTGACGTATTCCTCCTTCATGTTCGGCGGGATCAACCTCGAGATTAGTATGCGAAACATCATCATCCCGAGCGTGCTCAACGGGTTCGCCATCAGTCTCATCTTTGTTCCGCTTACGACTTCTGCAATGGGCACTTTGGCCCGCGAACAGATTGGGAATGCGACCGGTATTTTCAATCTCATGCGCAACATCGGTGGAAGCATCGGGATAGCATCCATCACCACCTTTATAGCCCGCACAGCGCAATCGAACCAAAACGTGCTGTCGTCGCACACGTCAAAATTCAATCCTGCGTTTCAACAACAGCTTGCTGCAATCCAATCGGCATTGAGTCACAAGGTAGGGGACTGGCAGGCAGGTAGAGAGGCAATGGCGGTTCTGTATCGACTACTGTCGGAACAGGCAGCGCTCACGAGTTACATTCACAATTTCCGACTGGTCGGGCTAGTCTGCCTGGTTTGCGCGCCTATGGTGCTGTTGTTTAAGAAAGTTCGTGGGTCAAAGCAGGAGATCGCCGCACATTAGGCTCAAGCCTGTTTAGGCCTGAGTCGTGTTAGAAGATTTCGTGCATGCACGAAGTGCGTCACGGGAGGCTTGACATCGCTGCGAGAAATCCTTCAGCCTCAATGACCATGAACTCGCTGAATCGTTTCGCGGACCCGGTTTACTGCATTATGCGACTGATCATTGGACTCATGTTCGCCTGTCACGGGGGCCAAAAACTTCTCGGATTTCCCGGAGGCGGACACGGCGGGGTCCAAGGTTTGATGCTGCTCGGGGGAATCATCGAACTCGTTGGCGGACTCATGATCGCGTTTGGATTTCTGACACGGCTCGCGGCGTTCGTCTCAGCCGGTGAAATGGCGGTGGCTTATTTTACGGTGCACGCCGCTGGTAAAGCTATCGGTCATGCGCCGACGCCCACCGAGCAGTTTTTTCCAATTCTGAACAAAGGCGAGCTGGCGGTTGCCCTCTGCTGGGTGTTCTTGTTCATGGTGTTTTATGGGTCCGGGCGCTGGAGCATCGACGCATTG
>JBLMXH010000128.1:0-12261 GCA_050257685.1 Nitrospirota bacterium | reverse complement strand
AGCAGTGCTGTGAACTCGTCGCCGGTGTAAGCGAACACGTCACCGGTATCAACTGGAACGACAGTCGCACCGAGACTTTCCATCACGCTTAGCGCATTTTCCGCAAATGCAACGGTCAGTTCGTCGCCCGGAATGCCGCTACCATAGTAGCTGTAATCGAAAAAGCGCACATCGCGTCCGATCACAGCGCCGTCGAGTGCGTTTGGGTCGAGAAATTGCGTGTAGTCGCTGGGCAACTGATGCCCAAGCACTTCACCCCACGGCGATTGCAAAACGCCGAGAAGGATCGCGACATCGGTGACGCTGCGCGCCATCGGCCCGGCTGTGTCCTGCTGGTGAGAGATTGGAACAATTCCGTCTTGCGAAACAAGCCCAAGCGTCGGCTTCAGACCAACGATGTTCTCGACTGCGGATGGCCCTGTGATTGATCCGTCGGTCTCCGTGCCAATGGCCGCCGCGCACAGATTTGCCGCCGTGCCATTAGCAGAACCAGAACTCGATCCCCACGACGTGTAACTTAGATCATAAGCATTCTTAGTGTCGCCACCGCGGGCGCTCCAACCGACTGCTAGAGGATAGGTCTCAGCCTCGTCGTCCCGGAAATTTGCCCACTCGCCAAGGTTCGATTTGCCGAGAATAATCGCGCCCGCTGCGCGCAATTGTTGAATGATCACCGCGTCGCTCGGCACATGGCTACCGTAAAGGGCGAGCGAACCAGCTGTGGTCTGCATTTGGTCGTCAGTGGCAACATTGTCCTTCACGAGAAGCGGAATTCCATGAAGTGGACCGCGGACGTGTCCCTGACGGCGTTCGACATCGAGCTGAGTGGCTATCGCAATCGCATTGGGATTCAATTCGATCACTGAATGGATAAGCGGATTCAGCTGCTGGACCCGACGAATGTAACCGAGTGTGAGTTCCCGACTGGTGAGCTGACCAGAGGCCATGGCATCCTGAAGTTCAAGGATGCTCTTTTCCACAAAATCAAAATGCCCGCGGCTCGCGGAGGCGGATTGCCGCAAGAAGGAAGTGATCCCGCCGCTTAGAAGCGCTGCGCTGCTGAGCGCGGTTGTGCCGAGGAATTTTCGGCGAGTGATGATGTGGTCGAGTTCCGTGTCGTCAGAATGTTTCTTGTTCATGTGGTTCTCCGGTTAGCTGTTTCGCGAGGTAATTACGCTGCTGAAGTTAGCGCCGAAAACATAGTTCGCGGCCCCCGATCCTATTTAAGTTCGATTCGCGAAGTCAAGTTTGTAATACCCGCCGGGATAAAATTTCTGATTAGAAATGCCACTAGTAGGGCGCGGCACTACATGCGCGCCACCCCGACATGCAAAGATTGGCTCCGTACGATCACGCGCTTGGATTAAGTGTGATGAACCGTATGAGTTGACGCTCGCTCCCTTCTCCGCAAATTAACTGCTCTCTCGGGCGCCCGTAGCTCAACTGGATAGAGCATCTGACTACGGATCAGAAGGTTAGTGGTTCGAATCCTCTCGGGCGCGTTTTTTTGCGTCCTGCTCGCGATGTTAATTCAAACCGGTCATTGGAAATACGGCCGGATTTGCGCGTATTTCTTTTCGCCAATCCCGCTCACTCGTTTTAGATCGTCGGCGCTTCGAAACGGCCTCGCTGCGATAATCCGCCCCGCCATCACATGCCCGATACCGGGTACGGTTGTTAGCTCTTTTTCTGTCGCAGTGTTGATGTCGATCTTTCCGAGCGGAATGTTTTCTTTTGCATGCGATGCAGTCGTCCCGACGGGTTCGCGCACCATTGACGCGGATGATTTTGCCACTGGAAGAACAACGGCAGACGACGCGGGAGAGACTGAGCGTGACCGGGTCTTGCCAACAGCAACAAAAGAATTGAAATCCATTGGGGTTTGTGGATGCGCATTCAATCGCCCATCATTAATACCCCAGGCTCCGATCTTCTCGCGTCTCGCCACGTCCTCCAATTGCTGCAGTTTTTGGACTTCAATTCGCGAACTTGTTAGTCCCGGCGGGGCGGCTTTGAACCCGTAAGATCGAGCCAGGCCATTGCGCACTAATTGTTCACCCAAATCACCTTCCTTAGTCTCAACAAAAGCGTAAAACCGTTCCAGTCTGCTCTGACCCATCGCATCATACATATGCGTGAACACAGTGAAGGGTTTGGACAGTTTCTGCTTCGTAAAGTCTTTCGCCGCCCGACCTACTTCAATGGCTTGTGGCACAGTAGTATTAAAGTATTTCGCCTGATCAATGAGCCGTCTGGGAGTCATCTCGTCCGTTTCGGGCGCGTCAACGAGGTAAAGACGAAAGAGATATTCCTTATCACCGGCGACTACATGAAAGCTGTCGCCGTCGTTCGCCGGATTCGGAATCAGCCGGCAATCTTTCAGCACGATCCAGTCTCTGGATTGATTCCGCGCAAGGAGATCAGCAGACGCGCTCCAAACGATAACAGCGATAAGCGCGCCTACACCGAGTCGCGAGTAGATCGAAAACCGAGAAATCAATCGGGTACCTCGAATTGGCCCACGATCATGAACAGCCACAAGCGTTCACTCAAGCCATTTTGAGCCGCGCCAACTGCACCGCGTATGCCGCGATCAGTGCGCCTAATACGCTGCCAGCGATCACGTCACTGACAAAGTGATAATCCATCGCCACCAGGCTCACCAGCATCGGAACAGAAAGAATGATCGCGATCACTCGCGTGCCCGGCATTGCAATCATCCATACTCCGGCGAATCCCAGTATTCTGCATGCGTGACCTGACGGAAAACTGCCGACGTCATCGCCTCGTTGAAAGGGGTGGAACCCATATGTGCCGGTGCCGATCAGCGAGGGATTGTCATGCGTCCATGTCTCAGGCCAATAGCGTCCGAAAACGTCGCCTAACGAGATGCGGAACGTATCGGCAACAATCAAACTGATGCAGGCAACGAACAGCACCTTCTGCCATCGCAAAAATGGTCCCCACGCGCGTCTGACCATCAGAATGGTGACCATCAGCGCCGACCAGTTCTGCACTTCCGGCGGCGGATAGGTGAGCCAACGAAAGGCTGCGATGCTGTTGATGTGATGGTCAGAAACAAAATATGCTACGCTGCGATCAACCCAGAAGTAACAGATGACCACGGCCAGGATGCACGAACCGGTTGCGACCAAACTGTGGCGTAGCAGAGTGCGGTATTCCTCGTTAGGCGTCATTCTACCGGCACTTCGAATTGGCTCATCAGTTTGAACATCTCGTAGCGCTTTGCGATTTCCCCCATCGAGAGATTGCGCAAACGCTCTAAACTGAATGCTTCCACGCAGAAACTGGCCAGCACGCTTCCATAGATCATTGCCTTGCGCAGATCATTGAAATGCACCGTTTTTACGGTGCCGGCCAGATAGCCAGCCATGCCACCGGCAAACGTGTCCCCTGCCCCGGTTGGATCGTGGATGTCCTCAAGCGGGTATGCGCCACAACTGAAAAAGCGATCGCCTTGGCCAAAGAGCAGTGCTCCATGCTCGCCTTTTTTAATGGCAACATTGACGGGCCCCATCTTCTGAATACCACGTCCGGCTTTGATGAGACTCGTTTCCTTCGTTATTTCGCGCGCTTCACTATCGTTGAGGATTAGAAGATCAACGCGCCGAAGCAACGCATCGAGGTCCGACCTTGTCGTCTGGATCCAAAGATCCATGGTGTCCGCGATAACAAAACGCGGCCGCTGCATTTGTTCGAGCACATGCGTTTGCAGAGACGGCGCGATATTGGCCAGCAGAACAAAATCGGTTTGCCGATATGACTCCGGCAATTCCGGCTCGAAGTCTTTGAACACATTGAGATCGATGGAGCGCGTCTGGCGTGTGTTGAGGTCCCAAGAATATTCTCCTGACCAACGGAATGTCTTGCCATTTACTCGTTGCACGCCTTCAGTATCAACCTTTCGCGATTTCCAAAAATCGAATTCGGATTTTGGAAAATCATTACCGACGATGCCGACGAGCCGAACCGGCGAAAAGAAGCTTGCGGCCAGCGCGGCGTACGAAGCGGATCCGCCTAACAATTCTGAATGTTCCTCGACCGGGGTCTTAACCGAGTCGATTGCAATGGAGCCAACAACGAGAACGGACATGATCAGAATGACGATTGGCTTCGCCTCGTTGAAGCGTTGAAGCGTTGAATCGTTGAATCATCAATCCGATGTAACGATGTAACCATGTAACGAATTACGGAAAATCTTACGCCAGCATATCCGTCGCGCAGCGCGCATAATCAACAATGCTGTGCGCCTTGAGCAACGCGGAAACCATCACAACCCGTTTTGCCCCGGCGTCGATCACGCTCTGCAGATTGTCGATATTGATTCCTCCGATACAGAAAATCGGCAGGTTCACTTCCAAATGAACACGCCTGATATCTTCAAGACCAATGGGCATGTAATCAGGTTTAGTAGGAGTGGCGAAGATCGGCCCGAATCCGATGTAGTCCGCGCCTTCGCTCTGAGCGGCGCGCGCCTGCCTCAAGCTGTGCGTTGATTTTCCGACCAGAATGTCGTGATCGGCTTTCTGTCGTGCGACTTGGATAGCATCGTCGTCCTGACCGACGTGCACACCTTCAACCGGCACGCGCCTCGCTATTTCAGCATGATCGTTTACGATCAGCGGCGTGGAAGACTTTGCTGTCAGTTGATGTAACTCAGCTGAAAGGTCCATGAGTTCCGCGAGTGATCTGTTTTTTCCGCGTAGCTGAATCAGATCAACGCCGCCCTCGACCATTTGCTCCACGATGCGAGCGGCATCGTGTCGTTCCACATACCCCAGATCAATGATTCCATAGAGCCGGCACTCGTGCAGTGACCTCATCAAACGTTGTAGTGTCCGCTATTCTGTGCGGATTCCAGCTGCGCAACATCCAGTGCACTGAGGACCGCGCACGCTACAGCAACCAGCGTTTCACTCGTGCAAACCAAATGTAGCCGCCTCGATGTGTCGAGGCGCTCACCAAACTGCCACCCGCACGGCGACAGAGCGCCGTGGCTACAGCAATTGTCACTCATGCAAGCGAAGGGGCCGCGTGCTCAAGCTGAGCTTACCCGCTGAAATCAGGCGGTCGATCAAACCAGTGTCGTAGTTCCCGTCGCGAAAATCGCCGTTGCGCATCATGGCGGCATGAAACGGAACGGTCGTTTTGATCCCGGTGATGTAGTACTCGTCCAGAGCGCGTCGCATCCGATCGATCGCATTGATCCGTGTAGAACCAATCGTAATTATTTTCGCAATCAACGAATCGTAATACGGCGGGACGGTGTAGCCCGTATAAACGTGCGAGTCGATGCGAACGCCGCGGCCGCCTGGCGCATAATAAAAATCGATCCGGCCCGGCGTCGGCTGGAAGTTGTTGGCCGGATCTTCGGCGTTGATACGGCACTGAATGGCGTGCAGCCGCGGCTCGGCACGAGCGATATGCGGCGAAAGGGGCTGTCCCGCGGCGATGCGGATCTGCTCCTTCACGAGGTCGCATCCATAAACTTCCTCGGTCACAGTGTGCTCTACCTGGATGCGCGTGTTCATTTCCATGAAATAAAAGTGCCTGTCTTGATCGACTAAAAATTCAATCGTTCCTGCGTTCTCGTACCCGACTGACTTCGCCAATTTCACGGCAGCATTTCCCATTTTCCTGCGAAGACTTGGGCTCATTACCGCCGACGGGCACTCTTCAATGACCTTTTGGTTACGGCGTTGAATAGAGCAATCGCGTTCGCCAAGATGGACGGTGTGGCCATGGCTGTCGGCCATGACTTGAAATTCAATATGGCGTGGATTGACGATCAGCTTTTCCAGATAGACCTGATCGTCTCCAAAAGCTTTTTGCGCCTCATGACGAGCGCTATGGAAAGCGGATTTAAGACTTGGTTCATTATGCGCGGCGCGCATGCCTCGGCCGCCGCCGCCAGCGGCTGCCTTAATCATCACGGGGTAGCCAAGCTTCTTTGCGATTTTCATAGCCTCATCCTCTGTCTCGACGATGCCATCGCTGCCCGGCGTCACCGGCACGCCGGCTTTGCGCGCAGCCGCACGAGCAGCATTCTTGTCGCCCATGGATTGCATTGCACTGGAGGAGGGCCCAATGAATTTGATGTTGCAGCTTTCACAGACTTCCACGAAATGCGGATTTTCAGCGAGAAAGCCGTAGCCGGGATGAATGGCATCAACGTCGCCGATCTCGGCCGCGCTCATGATTCGATCGATTCTCAAATAGCTTTCAAGACTCGACGCCGCACCGATACAGATGGCTTCATCGGCGAGCTGGACGTGCAGAGAATCAACATCCGCCTCGGAATAGATGGCCAGGGTGCGAATGCCGAGTTCGTTACAAGCGCGAATGACTCGCAGCGCAATCTCTCCGCGATTGGCGATCAGAACTTTCTGGAACATTTGGGACGCGCGATTCGGCGCGCCCGCTGGCCGCGCCCTGCCATGTTTTAACGGACTTTGAACAGCGCCTGGCCAAATTGAACCGGCTTGCCATTATCAGCGAGTACTTCGGCGATCACGCCGCTGGTTTCGGCCTTAATCTCGTTCATCACTTTCATCGCTTCGATGATGCACACCACAGTCTCCTCGGTGACGGGCTTGCCCACCTCAACAAAAGCTGGCGCGTCTGGCGATGCGGCGCGGTAAAATGTGCCCACCATCGGCGAAACGATCTCTTTCATTGGTACGCTCTCGATCGGTTTGGCGGCAGGAGGAGGCGGTTCAACTCCCGCGGCGCCGCCCTTCGCCGGACCGGAGCTCATTGCCGGTGCAACTATCGTGTGTTGCGGAGCGGAAGCGCCTCTCTGCAGCTTCAGACGAAATCCCTCCTTTTCGATCTCAAACACGGAGAGATCGTGCTTCTTCATCAAATCGATGATCGATTTGATCTCTTTGATGTCTTTGGGGTCCAAGGCGAGCTCCTGGTTAAGGCTGAAGCGTTTTAGGTAAAGCAGTTTTGTTAGCTAGGTCAAGCACAGGAATCGGATCTGCGATTGCGGCATGGATCGATCAATACTCTTTGAATTCGCGCAGATTCCCTCCTCCATTACTCCATTAAGCCACTGCTTCGTTTTGAAATTATAGATGAGACCGATGACTTCGTCGTGGTCAATAAGCCGCCATTTCTTCTCATTCATCCCAGCAAGCCGAATGGCACACCGACGCTCTGGAAACAATTGCGCGAGCTCCTCGCATTCGAGATCGCAAGCGGCGGCCAGGTTTCAATCGTGAACAGGCTCGATCGGGAGACAAGCGGGCTTGTACTTGTTGCGAAAACTGCCGCGGCCGCACGCGAGTTCGGGCTGCTGATGCAACAACACTTATTGTGCAAAGAATATCTCGCGATCGTTTGGGGCTGGCCGGACTGGGAACGCACAATCGTTGATGCACCTTTAGATCGCCAGGGGAAGCATCAACATTCAGTCATCTGGCTCAAACAAATGATTCATCCCGCCGGCGCACCGGCACAGACCGAATTTTTCCTTGAACGACGTTTCAAAAGGCAAGCGTCCTGCCAGGTTGGCGACTCCGCGTTCCAACCGTCACCTGCCGGTTCGCGACTTCCTCTCGGCGCTCCGCCCAGTCGCGAACCCGACCCACAGGATGAAGGTGAGGGTCGAACGAATCCGGACAAAGGAAATTCAGCGCCTGGCGCGGAAAGATTCGCCCTAATCCGCGCGATCCCACGCACCGGCCGTACTCATCAGATTCGGGTGCACCTCGCCTCACTCGGCCACTCGATTGTGGGCGACAAAATCTACGGCCCAGACGAGCAATCTTACCTGCGCTTCATCGAAAGTGGCTGGACATCAGAGCTGGAACAGAAGCTGTTACTGCCACGACATGCTTTGCACTCGGCGAAGCTAGCAATCGAGCACGACCGCGAATGGACTAGCGCGCTCCCTCCTGATCTGGCTGAATTCAGTAGTGGTGGTCTATGACCGCTGATTGGTGTTCTCCTTTTCCAATTTCGGCGCTCACAAAGCCGCTACGGGAGAATTGCAATCCCATGAAGCGTTCCTATCGTAGCGCGCGAATGAAGTACACTCGCGCAAGCGCTTTGTTGTTGTTTTTCAGCGCTTCCTTCCCGCTCCTCGGCGGCACCTCCGAAACCAATGTCGAAGCGATCGCCAGTGATCAATTCGATCCGCACCGAATCGAATTCGCGTTGGAGACCGGTTACTTGTTTGGCGCGATTAATCCGCCTGCGGATTACCAAATCGGTGCGTTCTTTCTAACAGAAAGGATCCGTTGGGGAGTCATTCGGGGCGATAGCTGGTTACGCGGCTATCATCAGTTCTATATCAGCGCGATTGCGGAGCCGATTTTCAAAGGAATCGAGAATCATTACTTCGGGTTCAACGTGGGGTTTCGTTACAACTTCGTTCAGCCACACTCGCGGCTTGTTCCCTATATTTCTGGCGGTGTAGGCGCCGGCGGGATCGACAGCCACCCCGACGTGCCCGGCGGTCAGGGCCAGGATTTTACGTTCAACATTCTGTCCGCTGCCGGCATTTCTTACATCGTAAATGATCACTGGAAAGTAGACGTCGGAGCGCTCTACCAGCATTTGTCCAACGGCGGACAAACGGATCCCAATCCCAGCCTGAACTTTTTCGGCCCGCAGGTGGGCGTGAGCTATTCCTTTTAAGCTGGTTTTGTCATGTTGAGCCAAGCGAAACATCTCTGGACAGTGTTTTGGGCGCCGACAAAAAAAAGATCAGAGATTCTTCGCTCCGCTCAGAATGACAGTGCTTTTTGTTCGCGATGAATCCGCCCGAGGAAAACGTCCTGGTGATCAGGCGCAGCTTGTTTGACGAGATTGGCAGTTTTCAGGGCTTAAATTTCGAGCCGAACAAATACCTCAAAGCAATTCTGTCGCGCGGTAATAATTTTTTTATCCCGCGTCCGCAAGCCGAGACCGATCCCGCCTATAAACAAATTATTCCTTACGCACTGATCATATTTCAAAGCTCCGTGCTCCACTACGTCCGCGGAAAGAAAGCCGGCGAACAGCGCCTGATCGCGAAGGGGTCGATCGGGATTGGGGGTCACATGAATGAGACCGATGAATCTCTTTTTGCCATGGATGAGGCGGCGTATCGCGCCGGCGTGGAACGCGAAGTCAACGAAGAAATCAAAATCGATGCTCCATTTGAAGATCGTATTGTCGCGCTTCTAAATGACGACACGACTGAGGTCGGGCGTGTGCATCTTGGGATTGTTCACGTATTCAAGCTCACCGAGCCGAAGGTGGAAAAACGTGAAGCGATGATCACCGGCCTGACGTTTCTTGCAAAGGACGAACTGCTCGCCCGGCGCGAAACCATGGAGACGTGGTCGCAGATTTGTCTCGATTCCCTCGACCGCTTGTTACTGTAGCCGCGTCCTTGTGGGACGGACGCGCAGCGCGACCCGCGCCAGGCTCAAGGCGAAGGTGCAGGGGAGGTCGCCGGCGGAGCTTCAGGTCCGCCTGTAGCCGCAGCTGGGGCCTCCGGTGGAGGCGCACCGGGTGATGCACCTGGAGCTTCGGGCGCAGGCGCAGTTTGCGGTGGAGCGGCAGGAGCCGGCGCAGCAGGGCGCTCCGGTTGCGGAATAAATGAGATCTCGTCAATTTGCCAACGGCCCACCGGATGCGAGATCGTCAGGTCCATATCGGCATATCTCGCTGGATAATATATCCGCGAATGGAAAGACCCGTGTGGCTCGAAGAATTGTGAATTGAATTCAATCTTGCCTTGAACGTCGGGTGGGCGAACCGGCGCCCCGAGCTTCACAATCTCGTTCATAAACTCCTGTTGGGTCGAAGCGGGGAAATTCATGCGCGCCTGAGGACCGAGCCGCGAATTGAAGAAATTAATATCGTGCTGAACAGCAATTTTCTGGATCGCTTCTCTTGCAAAGTCTGTTCCTTCCTTGGCTGCATTCTGTTTGTTGGAATTGAGCCACCACCACGCGCCACCAATCAAGGCCAGCACAATGATGACTAGAACAACGACCTGGCCGGATGTGTTCCGTTTAGAACTTAATTTGAATTGTTTCATCTTCGTTTAATAACCGAACCCCATGCTCTTGATTACTTCTCCATTACGAATGAGCACAGAATGTTTTTGCTTGCCTGTATAAGCGCCGAAACGATTTCGCGCATTCACGGTGAAATCAACGAGATAACCGGACACAGCTTCGCTGCCCTTGCCCACATCGGACGGTTTCGGTTCGCCCTTCCACTCGATGCGCGCGCTATCCGGATCGATCAATTGCTTATTGAGCCATTGCATAATGATCTCCTTATATCCGATGGGATAAATGCCGTAACGCGCCGTGTCTGGTGAAGGCGATTGGGCATTCGAGCTGACAAGAAAAGTGATTCCCAACGCGAGCGCGCAAATAAGCGATTCCGAAACCAACGCTTTCATAATTTTTCTTTACCATCCTCAACGGCGGCTAGTCCAGCTTAATGAGGCGGTAAGTGTCAAGCTTTACAGAGAAAGGCGCTCTGCTTAGCTCACGTTGTTACCGACGCCGCGGCCGTGAAGAAATTTTTGATCCTCATTGCGATAGTCATCGGGTTGACTGCGTCCATCTCGGGTTTTTCTGACGAAACGCCTGCGCAAGCTTCAAGTCCCACATCAGGCAATACTGCAGACAAATTCGGCGCACCCGGCAAGGACTCTCCCACCCTGCAACAGTCGACATCCATCGATCCGGCCGCGGCGACACAGGCGTGGTTAGACAGTGTGCCGCAAGACGAGCGCAAAAAATCAGATGCTTATTTCGTGGGCGGTTACTGGCTGCTTCTTTGGAATTATCTTCTGGCCGCTGCAATCTCGATTTTTCTGCTGTCGTCCAGAATCTCAGCGCGGCTACGCGATTTCTCGGAACGAGTAACGAGATACAAAACGCTGCAGCTCGCCTGTTACAGCGTCTTCTATTTGCTGTTCGTCTATGTTTTGAGTTTTCCTCTGAATGTTTACGAAGACTTCATTCGCGAGCATCAATACAGATTCGCCACACAGAATTTCCCGAACTGGTTTCGTGAGCAGCTGATTGGCGTTGGCATCATGCTTATTGGGGGCACGATCTTCTTCGTGTGCCTGTACGCTGTGTTCCGGCGAGCACCCAAGACATGGTGGGTCTGGGGCACTGCCGTTGCTGTCGTTTTCTCGTTTTTCGTCCTCATCATTGCGCCGGTGTTCATCGAGCCGCTGTTCAATACCTATAAACCACTGACGAAACCGGAGATCAGCGAGGCCATTCTCACCATGGCGCGGGCGAATCAAATTCCCGTGAAACAGGTTTTCGAAGTGGATGCCTCGCGCCAAACCACGCGGGTAAGCGCGAATGTCTCAGGAATTCTCAGTACGACACGCATCGCGCTGAATGATAATCTGCTCAAGCAATGCACCCTTCCCGAGATCCGCGCGGTGATGGCGCACGAGATGGGACATTACGTCCTGAACCACGGTGCAAAACTGCTGACCTATCTGGGGATTTTTGTCCTCATTGGATTCGCGCTTACCCGGATCCTCTTTGATAAAGCGGTCAGACGCTGGGGCAACAAATGGAGCGTGCGCGGTATTGCCGATCCAGCCGGCCTCCCGCTGCTTACCTGGATTTTCACTACATTGCTTTTTTTGGCTACGCCTCTTCTCAACACCACGGTACGTGTCACTGAGCGTGAAGCCGATGCCTTTGGAATCAACACCTGCCGTGAACCCGACGGGATGGCAAAGGTGGCGCTTAAACTCGGCGCGTATCGCAAGCTCAACCCGACGCCGCTCGAGGAATTCATCTTTTACGATCACCCCAGCGGCCGCGCACGGATTCGCATGGCGATGGATTGGAAAGCAGCAAATCTACCGACAGAGGAAAGTCCGTAATCGGAATCGCAAAATCCGAAACAAACCCTGGGGATAATTCCATCAACCCGTTTCGCGCGGATGCTGCGAAGGCGCGGCAGCAGTGGCAGCAGACCTGCCCTTTTGGATCAGCATCAAATTACGAATGTAAATCAGCGAATTAGGAAGATAGGCGAGAATTCCGACAGGATCGCGCTTGAAGATAAAATAGAGACACATAATCACGCTGCCCACGATGCTCCAATACCAGAACGAAACCGGGATCACGCTTTCACCCTGTCGCTCTGAGGCGATCCACTGCACCAAGAATCGCATCGAAAACGTGGCGTTCCCGATCAGGCCGAGGATAACGAGGTAACTCCAGTCCAAGCCAAGGAACCGATACT
>JBLMXH010000127.1:0-3961 GCA_050257685.1 Nitrospirota bacterium | reverse complement strand
CTGGCAGCTCGCGTTCGCGATGTGACCCGGCAGCCAACGTGGAGGAAGCCGTTGCCGGAAAATCAACGAATTGTTTTTCCGGGATACAAGGATTTGAAGGAGATGAGCAAAGCCCGTCGCGAGCTCGTGCAACTAAGCATCGGGCACGGGTGGCCGAGTTACTTCCGAATCAGCAACGCCAGGATGATGTTTCAAGACGGTACTGACTACCAGGAACGGACACACCGGCAATTGAACGCGGCTTTGGCGCGAGGTGAGTTGTTCGTCGCATTTCTCACAACGTATCCCCGGTTCAGCATTAATCACTCGGTTTTGATTTATAAGCTGAAATCTTCATCCCCGAATCCCGGGATCGATCATTATCTCGTTTACGATCCGAACCATCCGGAGTCGCCGCGGGAGCTCACCTGGTCTGCACGTGATCGCGCGTTCTCTTATCAGAAGGACTGGGATTTTATCGGCGGCCTTGTTCGCGTTTATCAAGTTTACGGCAAACCATTGCAGTAGCAGCGATTCTCTAACGAGAGCTCCATGCCAGAAAATCCATCGCCGCCAGCACCACATCCGCCGCCCCCTGTGCCTCCACCGGAACCGTTGCCCCCGAATCCCTCGCCGGCACCGCACGGTTGAACTGTAGCCGTCGCCGTGCGGGCGACGCAAGATGCAGCTCAGATCAGGCCGACGCTTCCCACACAAAAGCGGGCTACCTCTTTATTTCCCGAGTGGAAACAAAAAGCGCAGCGCTGGTTCGACTCTTCCTGCCCAGGCTGTTTCGCTGTGATCTCCGTGGTCGGCTTCCATGTACTGAATGTCCTTGCCCGGTTTCCAGCCTTTCTCAAGGAGCCGCTTGCACAGCTCGCGGGTTTGTTCCCAACCCGGCTCGGCTGTGCCGGTATCGAGCCAAATTTTCAATGGCGGCTTTTGCTCGATAGAATCGACCAGCCGGTAAATCGCGAAATTATCCCACCAGACGGAGGGCGACATCACCATCAGGCGGCGGAATTTTTGCGGGTACAAAAGACCAATCGCCAGCGTCACAAGACCGCCCAGGGATGAGCCGCCTAACGCCGTGAAGGTCGGGCCGCGCCGAGTCCGATACTTTCGATCGACAAAAGGTTTCAGTTCCTCCATCAGAAAACGGCCATACAGTCGTGCCAAACCGCGACTCCGTTTTTTGCGTCTGCCTTTTGCTTCGATCACGCCAGGCGTAGGCGTGTATTCATGCACGCGGTCCTCGCCCATGTTCGCCACTGCGACGATGATGATCGGGTCGATAGATTTGCTAAGGATGAGGCGTTCCGCTGTCTCATCGACACCCCATTCGACGCCACCGAACGACGTTGCGGAGTCGAAGACATTTTGTCCGTCGTGCAAATAAAGCACCGAATGGCGGCGCCATGAGAATCGCCGGTAACCGGGCGGCAGATACACCAGAATATCCCGCCGGTTTCCCAGAAATTCCGAGGGAAATGCGCGATGCATTTTGATGTTTCCGGTCAGCGTATGTTTCGGCATCGAATCGGAACGCTTCGTTGAAGAAGAAACGGAGCGCAAGCGCCTTGCTTCGCCGGGCTGGCACTCGCGCGCGGAACTTGCCGTTTCGCCACACGCAACCCAAATGGTCGCCCTACTTGAACGAAGGAACGTTACCTCAATTCGTAATCGCTGTGGCTAGCTGGCAGTTTGAGATCTTGGTATTCGGCGGATCCTGTAGCATTACGTCTGGTTGCTCCCCGGAATTCCTCGACTACGCTTCGCTTCACTAGGAATGACAGAATGAAATTGGTAATCGCCGCGACTGGTGCAAGCGGAGCGATTTATCTGCAACGCTTGATAGAGCAAATCGATTGCTCGGCAAATGAGGTACACCTCGTAATGAGCGCGTACGCCGCGGAGGTAGCGAAGCAGGAACTCGATGGTCTCAAAATTCCTGCGGACGTCTCTCAGCATTCTGAAAGTGATATGAACGTTCCATTTGTTAGCGGCTCGGCGCGTTTCGATGCGATGGTAATCGTCCCCTGTTCAATGGCCACGCTGGGACGAATTGCTTCCGGTTCCAGCGACAGCGTCCTGTTGCGCGCCGCCGATGTATTCTTGAAGGAACGACGGAAGCTAATTCTTGTTCCCCGGGAAACACCGTGGAATTTGATCCACGCTCGCAACGTCGTGACTTTGCTTGAGGCTGGCGCCGTTGTTCTCCCGGCGATTCCCTCCTTCTACAGTCGACCCAGTTCCGTCACCGCCGTTGTCGACACAGTGGTTTGGCGCGTGCTCGATCAAATCGGGTTGCCCAGCCAAGGTGCATATCGTTGGGGTGAAGGAAAGGGGTCGGCGAAAACGTCGCGCAAGAAAAGTTGAAGATCGAAGGCAGGCTTGCGCGATGGTTAATCGCGTTTGGAGTTTGTTTGTTGCGGATTTGGGAGCGCACGCTGCGTTACCAGGTTGACGATCGGGCGGGCATCCTTGGCAAACCAGTAACGGAAAATTATATCGGTGCGCTCTGGCACAATCGATTGCTGATTTTTCCCTTGGTGTTGCGAAGGTTTTTTCCAAATCGCCGCGGCGCGGCGCTGATCAGCGCCAGCCGTGATGGCGATCTGTTGACCGATGCCATTCGCCGTTTTGGCTATGACGTCATTCGTGGCTCCAGCTCTCGTCTGGGCACCAGCGCAATCCTTCAGCTTACACAGGAGCTTGCGTCAGGACGCGATGTCGTCATTACACCCGACGGTCCACGCGGCCCGGTTTACGAGCTTGGTCCCGGCATGGTTTTCCTCGCACAAAAATCCGGGGCGTCGGTATTGGCAATGAATCTGGAGTATTCGCGCTGCTGGCGCCTGGGAAGCTGGGATCGCTTCATCATCCCGCAACCGTTTTCCAAAGTGCGCGTGCTGATCAGCAAACCGTATCACGTTAACCCGACTGGAACGCCTGAAGAATTCGAGGCCGAACGCCTGCGCGTGCAGCAGGCGATGATGTCGCTGGTTGAAATGCGCTGACTCTTTGTCATCCTGAGCGACGCGAAGCGGAGTCGAAGGATCCCGCGGAATTACCTGCCGTAGAGCAACGGGATTCCTCGACTTCGCTCGGAATGACGACTCAAAAGCATGGCGAGATTAATCGATGGACGCGGTGTTGCGGAAAAGGTGTACGCAGATCTTCGCGGTGATATTGCAAAACTGAAAGCAAAGAGCGTAACGCCGGGTCTTGCCGTAGTTCTAGTTGGAGATGATCCAGCTTCGCGAGCCTATGTGCGTTCGAAAGACAAAATGTGTCGTGAGCTTGGCTTGCATTCAGTGAAACTGGAGCTGCCCGCTTCCACCACGCAAAGTGAACTACTTCAGCGCGTCGAAGAATTGAACCGCGATCAGACCATTCACGGTATTCTTGTTCAGTCACCGCCCCCCGAGCACATTGACGAAGCGGCAATCGTGCGCGCCCTGGATCCGCGCAAGGACGTGGACGGATTTCACCCGGAGAATGTCGCCAAGCTCGTGCTCGAGGACGCCAGCGGATTTGTGCCGTGCACGCCGCTCGGCGTGCAACGCTTGCTTCTGGAAAGCGACATCGAAATCAACGGTGCCCACGTTGTGGTCCTCGGTCGCAGCATGATTGTTGGCAAACCTTTGGCCCTGCTTTTCATGCAGAAAAACAAAACCGGCAACGCGACGGTGACGGTCGTGCATTCGCGCAGCCGGAACCTGGCGCAGATTACCCGCTCGGGTGACATTATCGTTGCCGCGATTGGACGAGCAGAATTTCTGAAAGCCGATCACATCCGCGAAGGCGCAGTTGTCATTGACGTCGGAATTAATCGGGTTGAAGACGCGGCAACCGAGCGCGGCTACCGGCTCGTGGGCGATGTTGCATTTGATGAGGTCTCGAAAAAGGCGAGGGCGATCACTCCTGTGCCGGGCGGTGTTGGACCAATGACCATCGCGATGCTCATGGCGAACACAGT
>JBLMXH010000126.1:0-4098 GCA_050257685.1 Nitrospirota bacterium | reverse complement strand
GCCTGCGCCGCAGACTGGGGCATGGAAGTCGGCAACACCGACGCGGCGGAGTTCGTTTTCGCATACGCCGACTGGCTGGCAGCGCACGTGGAAGAATGGACAGTTACGACAGAGGGCGAGTTGGTGCCGGGAATTCCCCGGCACTACATCCGCATTACTCCCACCGATCCAAATGAACCTGATCCTCATGCGGATCCAAACACCCAGATGATGCAGATCGCCAACGGCGGAGGGCTGCATCCCGCGCGAACTATTGTGGGCGGCGTTTTCCTTCACCTGGTGCGATACGGCATCCGACGGGCGGACGATCCGCTCGTGCTCGACTCACTTGAAGTAATCGACCGTGTTCTTAAGCACGACCTGCCGCAAGGCCCGGGCTGGCGCCGTTACAATCACGATGGGTACGGCCAAAAAGACGACGGCAGCGCATACGACGGAACCGGCGTAGGCCGGTGCTGGCCGATTCTGACGGGCGAACGTGGCCATTACGAACTCGCTGCGGGTCGCGATCCCAAACCATTTATCACGACGATCGAAGATTTCTCCAATCAGGGAGGCATGCTTACCGAGCAGGTTTGGGATGGACCCGATTTGCCACAAGCAAGAATGAAACGCGGTTGTCCGACAGGTGCGGCAATGCCGCTCTGCTGGTCGCACTCCGAGTACGTTTCGTTAGTTCGGAGCCGGCATGACGGCGTTTGCTTCCATCGAGTCGAGCCGGCCTACCAACGATACGTGGTGAATCCAGTGTCGAACCGTTTTGAGATTTGGACGCTTCGCTACCCGATGCGACGGATGCCGCACGGCAAAATTTTGCGGATCATTCTGGCCGAAGAAGCGAGCATCACATGGACGACGGATAATTGGCAGCGGACTAACAAGTCGCAGACGTTATACCAGGACAAACTGAATCTTTGGTTCGCAGATTTTCCCACTGTCGAGTGGCAGGTCGGTTCGGCATTTGTGTTTACAATTTTTTGGGAACACGATCAGCGGTGGGAGAATCGCAACTGGCAGATAAATGTTGTGTAGGGAGGAGGTCCACTGTGCCAGTTAGATGCGTCGTGGAGCGCACGCGCCTCGCGTGCACTTTTCGGCGCCCCGCCGAAAAGTCCGTCACCCCGTCCAATTAAGCCAAAGTTCGCGATCGCGAGGGCGCGATCGCCAGCACGCGAGGCGCGTGCGCTCCCCGGAATCAAATTCCGAGACACGCGCAATCCCAACCCACTATCCGAACAATAGGCTGGAGTATATGAAACCGATTGTTGAAACTGGCGATGTAGAAGGCGAAACAATTTCGTTAAGAGAAGTGATTCCGTTCTGGTTTGCCGTGTCCAGCCCGCTGCTCGGTGCGCTCCTCGGTTTACTGGGAGCGTGGTTTGTTGCGTGGGTCAGCTCGTGACGAGGACGCGATAATCCAGCGCTTTCAAAAATGGTGAAGAAATTACTCGAAGCAGATTTCTTCCCGAGAGCCGCTGGCGCCGATTCGATGCCGTCGGAACCGGTCCCCGGCTCAGCAGCAAAAGGAAAACGGCGGATTTTGATCGTCGACGACGATGCGAACAGCACGCATCTGGTAAAAATTCTTCTGGAAAGATCCGGTCCGTATCTCGTACTGGAGGAAAACGATTCCACCAAGGCCGATCAAACCGCGCACGATTTCAAACCAGACGTGATCCTGCTCGACATCGTCATGCCGAAAATGGACGGAGGCGAATTAGCAACACAAATCGAGGCCGATCGCAAGTTGCACAACACGCCGATAATTTTCCTAACAGCACTGGTCACGCACAGTGAGGCAAACAGCGGGCTTCATATCCAGGGACATCCATTGGTCGCGAAGCCGATCAGCATTCCAGAGTTGATCGATGCGATTGAAAAACATCTGCCGGCGTCGACCGAGTGTTAATCTTCGCCTTGCGCGTAAGGTCTGCAGCCGAATTATGTTGGCGAGAATTCCTTCCCGCGCTCAAGCGCTACTTCAGCTTCGAGATTTTCGCGATCACGCCCGAGGCTCGCGACAGCATTGAGTTTGCCGTCAGAGCGAAATAGCACCGAGCCGTGTTTGGCTTTCAAGTCACCGGACACACTCGCTTCATCGCCGCCTCTACCGTGGCCAACGTAATGGATGTGGAGGTCGAAATGATTGCTCCAGAAAAATGGTGGAATTGTGAAAGGCTCGCGTGCGCCGAGAATATTGCGCGCCGCAGTCTGCCCCTGCCGTTGAGCCACCGCCCAGTGTTCCACGCGGATCCGGCCGGCGCGCGGATCGGGCCAGCGCGCAATGTCGCCCGCGGCAAAAATTCCTGGAACGTTCGTTTCCAAAAACTCGTTTACCAACACACCGTTATCAGTCGCGGTGCCTGCTTGCTCAGCGAGCCGCGTGTTTGGGCGAACGCCGATTCCGACCACCACTAAATCGCACTCCAATTTCGTTCCGTCATCGAGCTCCACATCTCTGTCGTGAATTACTGCGGGTGTCCGACCGAGATGAAATTTCACCCCGTGTGTTTCGTGCGTCTCACGAACCAGATTTCCCATTTCGCTTCCCAAGACCTTGCCGAGCGGCACCACATCTCTTCCGACGACGGCAACTTCCAGTTTGCGCTCGCGCAACGACCACGCCACTTCCAGGCCGATGAAGCTTGAACCAATGACGACGGCGCGCTTTGCATTCTTCGCCTTTGCGATGATACGCCTGCTGTCGTTGAGCGTTCGCAGATAACAAACGTGCGGCAAATCAGCGCCCGGAATCGTAAGGCGGACAGGTTCAGCGCCGGTCGCCAGCAATAGTGCGCCGTAACCTAACGAACGCCCGTCGGATAATGTGACCTGTTTGGCTTTCGGATCGATGCTTGTAGCGGTAGTGTTCGTCAGCGTGTCAATCTTCTGTTCGCGATAAAATTCCGGAGGCCGCAACGGAATCCATTCTTCCGGTGCGTTACCGGCGAGATAATCTTTCGAAAGATTCGGCCGATCGTACGGGAGAAATTCATCTGCGCCGATCATGGTAACCGGCCCATCGTAGCCTTCGCGACGCAACATCTCAGCCGCGGCGCCGCCTGCGGCACCCGCACCAATAATCGCCACGCTTGCCGGAGATGATTTGGGCCTGTGCTTGGCTTTTTTGTCGATCTTGCCGACTACGAAAAATTGCCCGACGCGCTCCTCGATTTTGTAGCACTCAACATCATTCAAGGCAGGCGCTGCAATTGCCTCGCCAGTACGCAAATCAAAACGCGCGTGATGCCATGGACAGCGCACCGTGCAATCGACCATCAGACCTTTCGCCAGCGGTCCGCCATAATGCGTGCACGTTGCGCCGATGGCGAAAAGATCATCGCCTCGTCTGGCCACAAGAACCGGTTCGCCAAACGCGTGTCCCAGGAGCATTTCTCCATCGCGCAGGTTTTGCTTCTCGTAGCCTTTTTCAAAGTCAGGTCCTTCAAGTTCGCTGGATGCTTCAGCCATAGAATCTCCTTTTGTGTTAACATATGAATCGCACCCAAATGATCCACTAACAGTCTTGGAACTTTTCAATATTCCCAATGAAAGAGACGAACACTCCGGATCGCGAAAAATACGCGCGTGTCCCCGAGAACATGCGAAGAATCAAAGGAGTCCTGCCTAACTTCGGTTCCAAGCAATGACACTCGAACAACTAAACAAAACTCTGCCTGTCCTAACGAAATGAAACTCCTTGCGGTTCATCCCAGTTGTTTGATGTATTCGAAGATTTATCTTCGGCTGGAACCGCTCGGTCTGGAGCTGGTGGCCGCAGCAGCGGAACGCGCGGGACATTCGGTGCGTTTGATCGATCTGCAATGCGAATCGCACCGGGATTTTTTCGACTCGATTAAGACTTGGCAGCCAGACGCGATCGCGTTCTCCGGCAACTATCTTGCCAACGTTCCCGAAATTATCGATCTGGCGCGAGCGGCGCGCGACCTGTTGCCGGACGCGTTTATCTGTGTTGGTGGCCACAGCGTCTCATTTATTCCGAAAGAGATTTTGCAGCACGCCGACGGTGCTGTGGATTGTGTGCTTATCGGAGAAGGCGAAACAGCGATCCCCGGACTGCTCGATGCGATCGCGCAA
>JBLMXH010000125.1:0-17841 GCA_050257685.1 Nitrospirota bacterium | reverse complement strand
GATTTCGATCTCGAGAAGACACTTAATTCTGGCCAGGTGTTCCATTGGGAAAGGGCCGGCGACGGATTTGTCGGCACGATTGGTGAGCGCGCTGTGTACATCGAGCAGTGCGCCGAATTCTTGAAAGTTCGCGATGGCAAGCCGCCATCGCCCACACGCTGGCCGCGTGTGCTCCCCAGAGTCGTCATGCGTTATTTCGCGCTCGACCATTCGTTGGCGGAGATTTGCGATTCTTTTCCGAAGGACCCGGTCATGAATGCTGCGCGGGGTTTTTGTCGCGGATTACGAATCATTCGGCAGCCGAAGTGGGAATGTCTCGCCACCTTTATCTGCTCATCGATGAAACAGGTGGCACACATCCGCCAGATTTCATTGGCGCTACGGAAACGCTTCGGCGAACAGCATACGATTTGCGATCAGCTCGTGTATTCGTTTCCTCCGGCGCACCGGCTCGCACAAGCTTCGGAGAAGGAGTTGCGCGCCTGCAAACTTGGCTATCGCGCGAAAAATTTGCGCGCAACGGCGCGGCTTATCAGCTCCGGTCAGGCCAATCTCGAGTCGTGGTCGGAGTTGTCCGATGCCGAGTTCCGCAAAGCGTTGTGTACTTTGCCCGGCGTGGGGCCGAAGGTTGCCAATTGCGTCATGCTTTTTGCATACCAGCGGCTGCGAGCATTCCCGATCGATGTCTGGATCGAGCGCGTGTTGCGGCAGCACTATTTTTCGCGCCAAAAGAAAATGAGCGCACAGCGGTTGCGGCAGTTCTCCGAAACGTACTTCGGACGACACGGTGGGTATGCGCAGCAGTATTTATTTCATTATGCGCGTGTCTCCCGGGGAGCGCGCGCGTCCCGCGTGCTGGTTCCGGCGTCGCGCCGAAACAATCTTTCCCAACGCCGTGCGGCGGAACAGCAGCGCAGAAACAATCCGTGATCGCGAGGACGCAATCACCAGCACGCGGGCCGCGTGCGCTCCCCAGCGCAATGCCGTCCAAGTTGTCAGCGCCTGTGGCCTGAGATACTGTTCCAGCCTTAAAAGAGCTTCCAAGCCCGAATGCTTTTTGACCAAGCAATCATCGCTCCATGACGACGGCTGACACTGTTTTCGCCCAGCCCGACCGGCTGCGGGATTACGAACAAGATACGCGAACGGTTTTCTGGGCGCTGCTTGTCGCGATTCTGATTCATTTGATCGTGGCCTTTTTGCTCGCCGCGTTCAGCGGATTTTTCTCGCCCAGCCTTCCTGCGCCGGACAAACCGGTTGAACTCACGTTCATGGATTTATCGCCGGCATCCGCTTCGAAGAATTCCGCGTTTATTGAAACGGAAGATAAAAAAGCACCGGAACCCAAAGATAAGACATTCGAGTCAAACGCCAATTCAATTGGAGCCAGCGAGCTCGCTGCCACTGGAGAGATGCCGTTGCCGTCGCAGGCAGGAAAAGACCGGCCCCTGATGGATTTCGAAACGAATCAGTACTCGCTCGACAGCAAGGGCGCGCAGGCACAGCAGAAAACGGCATCGCAACAGAAGGCTGCGCAGCCGGCCGCGCAACCCGAACCTATCACTGCCGCGGAGCAATTTGCGTTACTGACTCAAAAGTCGGCGGCTGCACTGGATGCCGCAGCTGCATCGTCGCAGGCGCAGTCCAGGTATCGTCGCCAAAAGGAGCGTACTCACATCGCCGGAAACATTACCAATCGTGGGATTTCATCCGTGAACGCTTTAGGCACGCCGCTGGGACGGTATCAGAAGATTGTGGCCGATTCGATCGGCTCGCGGTGGTACACGTATGTGGATCAGAAGCGCGATTTAATTAGCATCGGCACGCTGCGCCTCAGTTTCGTCATCGACCGAAGTGGCCGAGTAAAGGATCTCAAAATTGACGAAAACAGTTCCAACCAGGCATTCGCCAGCGTCTGCTTACAATCGGTGATGGAAGCGCATCTTCCGCCTATTCCCGAAGAGGTGGCGCAGTCGCTGCCGCCGGACGGCTTGGAAGTGGAAGGACTCGGGTTCATTATTTTCCCCAACGGATGATCATCGCCTGGATCATTGCCGAATCGGCAGGAATTGTGGATGTCGTGCTCGGATTTTTCTCGAGGGGCGGTCTTTTCATGTGGCCGCTGCTGGCCTGCTCGATTGTGTCAGTCACGATCATGATTTTGCGGTGGATCGCGTTACGCCGGAAAATTGTCATGCCCGCTGCGATTGAAGCGGAAATCGAGCGCATGGCTCCGGGCGAAAATCCCGAACGGCTGTCACGCCTGGTCTATCATGATCCGTCGTCGTTGGCCCGAATCACGCGCGTCGCTTTGCAACATCTGCGCGGGCCGCGTTCGGAAAATGTCGAAGTAGTGCAAACCCGAGCCCGGCACGAGATGGTTCGACTGGAGCGGGGCCTCATCATTCTTGAAATCATCGTCGGCATTGCCCCGCTGCTCGGACTAATCGGCGCCGTTTCCGGCCTGGTGCACGTTTTTTCGAACCTGGGCTTAAGCTCCGGCGCATCGGACACGCGTCAGATCGCACTCGGAATTGCTGAAGCATTGAACGCAACTGTCTTCGGCCTTTCCATAGCGGTGCCGACGCTGATTGGGTTCACTTATTTTTCCCGCAAGGTAGAAGTGATGTCGGTGGAGATGGAAACACTCGTCGTGGAGTTGATCAACAAATGCTATTACGGGCGCGCTAGCCGCGAGCATAAGGCAGCGCAGATTCCCACGTCTGTCGCGTGAAGCGCGCGAGGCATTTCGTATGAATTTTGCAGTACGAAAACGACGAGCGCCGGTCATCATCATCGTTTCGCTCGTCGATATCCTCATCATCCTGCTGATATTTTTTGTGGTTTCCACGACGTTCAAAAAGGATCAACCGGAAGTGAAGATCAATTTGCCGGAGTCGAAGACGGCTCAGAAACAGCCGTCTGAACTCGATCACGCGATTGTGAGCATCAGTGAAAATGACGAGATCAAACTGGATGGACGAGCCATAAACGTGGACCAACTGGAAACCGCGATCCGCGGTTTGCCTGAGGAGCGCAAGTCGACGCTCGCCCTGCAAGCGGACAAGAAAGCCTCGTTCGGGACGATCATTAAGGTGATGGACGCGTTGAAGCTGGCAGGCGTAAAAAATTTGCCGGCGTTCACCCGGGAAGAAGGACCATGATCCTTGAGATTTTGCAGTATGGCGACCCGATCCTGCGGGTCAAAGGTGAACGGATCGAGAGAATCGATGAGCGAATCCGGGAGCTGGCGCGGAACATGATCGAGACGATGCACGAAGCGCACGGGGTCGGGCTGGCTGCGCAGCAGGTCGGTCAGCCATTGCAGCTCACGGTGCTCGACGTTTCGGCAGTGGAAGACCGGCCAAGCACGCTCAAGCTTAGTGGCAAGGACGTCGATCCAAAGAGCGCGATGCCCATCGTCCTGATCAATCCAGAGATTGAACTGCGCGGCGAAACCGAGACGGGAGTAGAAGGCTGCTTAAGCTTTCCCGAGATCACCGGCGACATCGAACGCGCGCAATCGGTGCTCGTGCGCGCGCAGACTCTGGAAGGCGAGATGTTTCAAATCGAAGCGAGCGGTCTTCTCGCGCGGGCGATCCAACATGAGCATGATCATCTCCACGGAATTCTGTTCATTGATCGGATGAGCTCCGCGGCAAAAGCAGCGTTGTCCAGTCGTCTGAAGCGGTTGCAAAAGGAAACAAAACGGGGCATCCGGCATAGCGACGAAGCCGTGAGCGAAACGGTGCTGTAGTGATCTTTTCAGGTGGATCGTCTTCTCCGAAGGCGATGCCTGGGAAATCGCCGAAGGCGCGGATATCGTCGGCAGACCCGCATCTATCTGTCAACGCGTTGAGGACAACGCGTTCCACCTTTGCCGTTTTGGTAGACGGAGCGCCTGCCCTACAATTTCCTTCCGGATTATTTTGTGAGAAATCCAGTCAACGGACTCGTTGCTGATGCTGCGTTGAGTTTATCGGCTAATCCGATCTCGCGCGCTTCGCGTCCGGCTTCGATGGCTTTTTTAAATGCCTTTGCCATCCGAACCGGATCGGATGCGATCGCGATTGCGGTGTTCACGAGCACTGCGTCAGCACCCATTTCCATTGCTTCAGCGGCATGGCTTGGCGCACCAAGCCCCGCATCCACCACAACGGGAACAATGGCCTGCTCGATGATGATCTCGATTTGCGCGCGCGTCTCGATCCCGCGATTGCTCCCGATCGGCGATCCGAGCGGCATCACCGTGGCTGTCCCGATGTCCTGCAATCGTTTGGCGAGCACGGGATCTGCGTTGATGTACGGAAGAACGGTGAATCCTTCTTTCACCAGAATTTCCGCTGCCGCAAGTGTCTCAACGGGATCGGGCAACAGATAACGCGGGTCTGGGTGAATCTCGAGCTTGATCCAGGTCGGCAAACCTGCGCTCGCCGCAAGGCGCGCTAGGCGCACGGCCTCTTCTGCATTTCGGGCGCCGCTGGTGTTTGGCAGGAGCAGAAAACGTTTGGGGTCGATAAAATCGAGAATATTTGCGAAGGGATCGTGTTTACCTGACAGATCGGCGCGGCGGAGCGCAACAGTGACCAACTCGGTGCCGCTGGCGATGAGTGCGTCACGCATCAACTCGTTGGACGCAAACTTTCCAGTACCAACCAGCAGACGTGATGTGAACTCGCGATCGGCGATTTTCAACTTGGAGGGCTTGTCAGCCATGCGAAAGAATAATCGAACTCATGAATGCGCGCGAATATCGAGGTAGCACAGGCATCCTGCCTGTGTTGCCAATAGGCATGTTGCCTGTCGAGCCTAAAGCGTTGCCTGAGCTCTCACCATAAATGGTCGAAGATCTTTTCGGCAGGCTGCCGAAAAGCACAGGCTGGCAGCCTGTGCTCCCCGAAAACAAAACGTGCTGTCGGTAATTTTCTGCTTGTACGAGCTGTGCAGTCACATCACATTTCCTTTGATGACGACGTTCGATCTTCACCGACAGGATTGTATCGAAGGAATGTCGCGCCTGGCGGATGAAAGCATTGATCTCGTGGTGACTTCTCCGCCCTACAATCTCGGAATCAGCTACGGGAAGTATTCCGACCGCCAGGACCGGCGATCATATTTAGGCTGGTGTCGCGAATGGACACAACAAATTCGCCGCGTGTTGAAATCGAACGGCTCATTTTTTCTCAACATCGGCGCGGCGCCGTCAAATCCGATGCTGCCGCACGAAATTGTGATGGCGCTGCGCGAGCTTTTCGTGCTGCAAAACACGATTCACTGGATCAAATCCATCTCAATCGACATGCCGGAGCGAAGGACCAACGTTCTCGACGCTCCGCCTGGTCGCGATCCCAATCCGGACGCGAAGCGCCAGGTGAGGGTCGAACTCGGCACCACAAGTTTCGGGCATTTCAAGCCGATCAATTCGCGTCGATTTCTGAATGATTGCCACGAATACGTTTTTCATTTTACGAAATCCGGTCGCGTTGAACTGAATAGGCTGGCACTTGGAGTACCGTATCAGGATAAGAGCAACATCGCGCGGTGGTCGCATACTAGCGGCAATGATCTGCGGTGTCGCGGAAACACTTGGTTCGTTCCCTATGAGACAATTCAGAGCCGCGAAAAGGAACGGCCGCATCCGGCGACGTTCCCGGTTCAACTCGCCGAATGGTGCATCAAATTGCACGGAGCCTCGCGCGTCCGGTCCATGCTGGATCCTTTTCTCGGCATTGGAAATTCTGCGATCGCAGCGCAGCGCTGCGGCATCAAAAAATTCATCGGATTTGAAATCGACGATGCGTATCTCACCGAAGCGAACCGGCGGATTGACCTCGCACATTAAATAAACGGTGCCGGACCAATACGGCGAGATTTCCAAACTGGAGCCTCATCTATTTTCGCGCCGCTTTTGGAGCTGCCCACCCACAGAGAACGATGCGAACACGCCTCGCACTCCCAAAGCGCTTCGCGCGAAATGGGCTTCCCGACTCCCGAAACGAATGGAGACGGCCGCGGCTTCGTCGCTGGATTCGGTTACACCATTGTAAACCGATCTAGCAATCGCGGCGCTCAATCTTGAAAGTGAAATTTACTTGGCGAGCAAGGACAGCACAGCATCAGCGACCTCATCGGCCCCGACCGCTTTCATGCAGCGGAAGTCGAGTGGACATTCGCGGAGAAAACAGGGACTGCATTCCACGTGGTGTCGCAAAATAGTGTGCCCATTGCCGAGTGGGCCGGTCAGGAGTGGTTCGGTTGACCCGAAAACGGCGACCACAGGAACGCCGAGTAGCCCGGCAAGATGCATCGTGCCCGTGTCGTTGGTGAGCAGCAGACGGCACTGACGCAGTTCATTGATGAGCTGTTCGAGCGTGGTCTGGCCGATCCGGTTGACGCAATCATCGCCAATTGCAGCGGCGATCTGTTCGCCTATTGCGGCGTCGTTCTTGGTCCCGAACAGAACCCACTGCACAGACAATTGCGCACTTACCTTTGCCGCCGCTTCAGCGAATCGCTCGGGCAACCATCGCTTTGCCGGTCCGTATTCCGCGCCAGGACAAAGACCCAGTAATGTTTGATGTTCGATGTTTGATGTTTGATGTGGAGGTGCAAGCTCGATGTTGGACGTTTCTGCGCCGCATGCGCGGGCGATCCGAAGAAAACGGAGCGAATGATGTTCTGGCGGGCCAGGTTTTCGTGGTTCGCGGATGATTTGATCGACGAGCCACCTCCGCCAGTGCCCGCGATACCCGACTGTTCGCGGAATTCCGCTCAGCCAGGCTTCTAGTGCAACGCGCAAGGAGTTGGGCAAGAGAATCGCCACGTCAAACGGGCTTTGGCGTCTCAATAACCTAACAACAGAGACAAGCGAGGTATCCGGCAAAGGAATGATTGCATCTACTTCCGGGATGAGCTGCCACATTGCAGCGATCTTGTCGGGTGCAGCGATTGTCACATGAACATCGGGTCGCCCATTTTTAATTGCGCGGACTGCAGGCACGCTCATCACGGCGTCTCCCAGCCAGTTACTGGAACGGATGAGGATTCTAAATGGCTTCAGATCACGAGTTGGAAATTGCGGCGGCAGATAAATCCCACGTTTGTATTGCGCGAGAAGAAAATTTGGGTGAGGCGTTTTCCAGCGGTTGTGTACCCAAAACCAGTCTTCAGGCGCATGGCGAATTTGTTGCTCGATGACTTGATTTATTTTCGACGTCAACACCGCAACAGAAGCGCCGGTCTGATCGAATCGCTCAGTGAACACCATTCGCCAGCGCGCGCGTCCGGTGGTGTAAACGCCAGCGGCAATCAGCGCTGCCCGAGTACGCTTCGCGAGCAGAGCCGGCAACGGTGAACTGGAGGCAAGCCGCCCGAAAAATGGTGTCCACATGCCATGATCACCTGCGTGTTGATCGGACAGAACACCGACGCCGCCGCCCGAGCGCAGCAACTCGATCACCGGTTCGAAGCCATCGTGCCGATCGAACAATTCCAGTCCGGTCTGGCTGCGTGTTCGCCGGACATGCTTGTCAATGAAACGATTGCCCAGTCCCTGGTATACACTCGAGTTTCGAACAAACCCGACGAACTTCGGCATCAATTGCGCGAACACTTCCCACGTTCCGAGATGACTCAGAATAAGCACCACCGGAACGCCTGCGCGAAATTCCCGCGCCATCGATTCGATATTCTCGACCTCGACGTACTCGAGGATTTTCTCCGGAGGCATTTGGGTGAGTTTTGCGCTGCAAAGCAGGTTTGCACCGAGCCGCCGGAAATGACGGCGTCCAAGCTGGCGCAGTTCGTCCGGCGATTTTTCATTTGCAAACGCGATCTCAAGATTGCGTATTGCGAGGCGCCGATATTTCCCCGAAAAGGTCCACACGCAAACCCCGACGAATTCGCCGAAAGTGAACAGAAAGGGCAACGGCAGCGCGGCAGCGACGGCTGAGCCCGCGCGATAAAAAAGGTAAACGACAAAATCGAGCATTACGGAGGTGGATCGGCTTCTCCGAAGACGATGAACGCGTTCCATCTTCGGCGCGGCAGGGTAGATTTGCCTGCAGCTTGCTTCAACCAATATAATGTGCCCAGTGTCGCTGCCATTGAGTTATTCGAATCCATCGGATATCGCTCACGTTCTAACCAGAGGCCGTGCAGCAAAATGAACAAGGAACTCGACGCTTTGGAGCGAAAGCTTGAAATCCGCAACCGTGAATTGACAGAAGCGCACAGTCATATCGCGGTGTTAGAAGAAAAACTACTTAAACTGAAACAATACCGGCGCGAACTGAAGTCGCTGAAACAAGAGCGGCGACGGTTGCGCGAGTCCGCGGAACGCAGGGTGGGTCAGATACTGCTCGCTCCTTATCGAGTTTTGGAGAAACCGGCCAAGAAAGTTTGGAGAAAAGTTCAGCAATGGAAACCAGCGGGCGGGAAGGCTGCTGCGTCCACCGAATACCAACGTTGGTTTGAGAAACACCGCGCGAGTACCGAGGACCTGGGAGCTATGCGTAATGAGGTGCGCGCTTTCAGTTCGCAACCTCTCATCAGCATACTCACGCCTGTATTTGATACTCCCGTTCCGTGGCTGCGCGAGGCTGTGGACTCTGTGTTGGCGCAAGTTTATGGCAATTGGGAGCTTCTACTGGTCGATGATGGATCGTCCGACGCCGATTTGCTGCGGGCGTTACCTGTCGTAGCTGCGCGTGATCGACGCATCCGTCTCGTTAGGCTGGAGAGCCATCAAGGAATTTCGGCCGCTTTAAACCGGGGCCTCGAGGTCGCTAACGGCGAGTGGGTCACCTTTCTCGATCACGACGACGTTCTTGAAGCAGATGCCCTTTTTCGAAACATAAAGTTGCTCCAGGAAAATCCGGAGCTCGATCTGATTTACTCGGATGAAGACAAGCTCACGGATCAGGGCTTTGACTCACCAATTCTGAAACCAGATTGGTCACCAGACTTCTTTTTGTCCTGCAATTATTTGTGTCACATGATCTTTTTGCGCCGGGATCTTGTGCGAGCGGTTGGTGGATTTCAATCGCAGTTTGATGGCTCACAAGATTACGATCTTCTCCTGCGCGTCAGCGAGCGAACCGAGCGAATTCATCATATTCCACGTGTGCTATATCACTGGAGACGGAGCGAAAATTCCAGCGCCAGCGATGTTCGCCAAAAGCCAGGACAGCTCGAAGCCTCGTGGCGCGCAATCGAAGCTCACCTCAACCGTCGCGGTGAGCAGGCCCACGTCGCCGTTGACTGGCGAACGCACGCATTTTATGTGAGGCGCGAGCTGCGCGAAACCAAACAAATCTCCGTTATCATTCCGAGTTTTGGCGGTTCGAGTTCGCTTCAGCGATGTCTTGAAGGCCTGGTCAGCAGGACGAGTTATCCGAATTATGAAATAGTGATCGCTCAAATGGGCGGGCGTGACAAAATCGCTGAGACTCCCACAAAGTTCTCGCATCGTGTGCTGCATTTCGCGGACGCTATGAACGATTCCGTCGCGAAAAATTATGCGGTCACGCACACCGACAGCCCGTGGCTTCTTTTCCTCGACGATAACGTGGAAGCGATTGCTCCGGACTGGCTCACGATCATGGCTGAGTATGTGCAAAGACCGGAGACTGGCGCAGTCGGCCCGCGACTGGTCAATTCGAGCGGCACCATCGAACACGGCGGTCTTGTTCTCGGCGTCAATGGAATCGCGCAGTCTGCTTTTGGCGGTTTCCCGGCGGAGCATCCTGGCGTGAACCGTCAGTTGCAGATGACCCGCAATTACAGCGCCGTCTCCGGCGCGTGCCTTTTGATGCGCCGTGAAGTCTTTCAACAAGTTGGCGGATTCGATGAACAGCTCTCCGGCACGATCGCCGCTGTCGATCTTTGCCTGAAAATGCGAGACGCGGGTTACTTGATTGTTTACACGCCTCTGGCGAAACTTTGCTGGAACGCGGCTTCAGATAAAAACGACGTTCGTGGCGAGGCAGTCATGCGCGACCGCTGGTCGCACGTGTTGGAACGTGATCCCTACTACAATCCAAATCTCTCGCGTGAACGCGCAGACTTCTCGCTGCGCAAGTAACGAAGTTGCTACCTATTCAGGTCGTATACTTCGACGAGAGCAACGCCTGTGGTGCTGTTCACACCGCGCACAATTGCGGTGTAGTTGCCCGGTGGCAGCTCAGCAATAATCGCCGACTCAGATGCATCGGTGGGAGCGTGGCCGCTGTTCTGGATATCAACTACTTGGCTGTGTGTGATAACCCCGCCAATTATCGTATGCTGCCAGTCATCATTAGAGCCGATCAATGCTCCGGCCGCGTTGTGCAGTTCCAATCTCGGATTAGCTAATGGATTCGGAACTCCATATTGGCCAAGCTCGGGGCCGATCGCGCGAATAACGACTTTGTTTGATCCTGTTCCTTGAACAATGAAGCCGCCAATCATCACGTTGTTATCCGTCTGCACAAAGCTGCGCGTGCTGATATTGCCGAGGATTGAACTGCCGTCGTTGCTAAGATCGTATACCTCAACGAGCGCAACTCCAGTCGCATTGTTTACACCACGTACGATCGCGGTGTAGTTACCCGGCGCCAGATCTGCGACGATCGCAGATTCCCTTCCGTCAGTTGGAGGGTACCCGCTGTTTGTGATGTCGGAGACTTGGTTTGTGGTGATAATGCCGCCGACTATCGTGGTACGCCAATTATCGTTAGAAGCAATCAAAGCTCCCGTGCGATCGTGCAGTTCCAACACGGTATCAGTCAATGCGTTGGCAACGCCGTAATGAGTAAGTTCTGGGCCAATTGCACGAATAATCAGCCTCTTTGTTTGTGCCCCTTCAACAATAAACCCGCCGATCATCACGTTGTCGCCCGTCTGGACAAAGGAGCGCGTACTAATGTTACTCAACTGTGACCCGAGAGACTCTGCACAATATCTTCCCCCTGTGTTTAGACCGGCAGGGAAGATTGCCTCTCCGCCCCAGACGATCAGTTGACTACCCGTCCAGATCGCGGTGTGATCGGCTCGAGCGGAGGGCGCGCCAGTTGTTGTTGTAGCTGCCCAGCTATCTGCAATGGGATTGTATCTCCCACCTGTATTGGTAGCTCCTGATGCAGTAAATCCGCCCCAAACAATCATTTTACTGCCGGTCCATAGTGCCGTATGCCAAGCTCGGCCCGACGGCGTGTTAGTTATGCTTGTAGTTGTCCAACTGTTCGTAGCAGGATTGTATCTCCCGCCAGTATTAAAAACGCCTGACTGACTACCGCCGCCCCAGACGATCATTTCGCGGCCGGTCCAAACTGCCGTGTGCTGGTGTCGCGCAGTGGGCGCGTTAGAGATGCTGGTAGCCGTCCAGCTATCCGTGGTCGGATTGTACCTGCCGCCCGTTCGAACACCAAAGGCACCAAAATAATCCAAGCCGCCCCAGACGATCATTTCACTGCCGGTCCACACCGCGGTCTGCTGGCTTCTGGCAGCCGGCGCATTTGTAGTACTTGTGGGGGTCCAGCTATTTGTGTTTGGATTGTATTTCCCGCCGGTGTTCAATGCAAAGCCGAAGGGGTCAACGCCGCCCCAAACAACCATCTCGGTACCCGTCCAAACAGCCGTGTGATTACCCCGGTAACTTGGTGCGTTTGTGGTGCTGACAGATCTCCAAGTATTCGTGAATGGATTGTATCTCTGGCCGGAGTTCCCACCCCAGACGATCATTTCCGTGCCGGTCCATACTGCCCTACCTCCCGTGAGTGCGCCGGGGGAACTGATGCTTCTCCAACTGTCGGTACTTGGATTATATCTGGCGCCATTGTTGAAACCTTGATTGCCGTTTTGACCGCCCCAGACAATCATTTCACTACCAGTCCACACCGCACTGTGAGATGCGCGCGCGGAGGGTGCGTTGGTCGTGGTCGTGGCAGTCCAGGCATTGAGAGTGCATGCGGACGGCTGGGTAATGGTTGGTAGCGTGTATTGAATGCTCGAAGTTGCCATTGTGGCAGATGATTGTTCGGTGTCGGTCGCGCCCAGCCGAGACTCCAACGGGTCTTGCTCGTGTCCCATGAACGTTGGATGGGCTGGCAGCTCAGGTTCCGCGCGTTCTGGTGCTACCCTCTCAGTTCGCGCGCCAATCACTGACCGTTCACTCAAAAAGCGGTCTGCTAGCACCGGCCGCGCGAGGCATTCCGCGATGACATACGGATCGTTGCCAAGTGCGTCGAAAAGTTCGCGCAAAATCTCAGGTTGTTCGGTATGCTGCGCCATGCGCTCCATTTCACACCGAAGTTCCTGGGACTGAATGGGCCGTTGCCAGTAGTCGAGTAACTGCGATTCACGCAAATAAGCTTTCACCTTGTTTTGGATGTCAGCCTGCGACATCACCGAATCGAGCGACGGTTTAGGTTTACCATTTTCCCTCGGCCAGATCCGATGACGCCAGTACACTTCTTCGATAGCTCGCTGATATTTCACCCGCTCGGCAAACGTCAGCATTTTGCTCTGACTCGGTAACCACGCCGCTTTCCCGAACAAGCTAAGAGCTACAAGCGCAAGAGAGAAAACAGGCGTAGCGGCGGCAGCGCTGACCATCACGAAACCGCGGATTCTATTTCTCGGTTTCATATGGAGGATCTTTCGCAAATTTGGTCGCGAGAAAGATGTCGGAACTCTTGACGTGACGTTGAAACGGTTCGGTAAAGTGCCACTTGCTACGACCGGAAGGGTTGTCGCGGAGGCTAATAACCTTGGTGGTTTAATTGCAAGCCAAAATACTGTCTGCGTCAGAAAACCCGACAGCTTGAAAAGGTTTTGCCAAACAGGAATGTGTCGATGCCGCTCGGAATCGTGGTAGATCAGATCAGCATCGGCCAAAGATTATTCAGCCACCATACTAAGCGCCTGACGTTCGCGTTGCGTGTTTGTCTCGACTGCTTCTTCGAAACGGGATCGATTCACGCCAAAAATACGCCGCTTCGGTGGATATTTATCGATGAGCGCGCGGTGTTTTTCCAACAAATGCACCACCAGCTCTCGCTCGAAAAGATTGGTTGTATTGCTCATTGCCTTCTCGTGATGGCGATAGAGACAAAGGACGTTTGGCAGAAAGCTCACCCTGAGTCCTGCCCCGGCAATCCGCAACCATAAGTCGTAGTCTTCCCAACCGAACCAGCCGTATTTGTATAACTCGGTATCGTACCCGCCGATCTTGATCAGTTGATCTCTATCGAACAATGCCATTGCATCGATGTAGGGATATTCGACTAACATCTGTGGGTCCCAATCATAGTAGGAAAGCAGGCCTTCTCGACTGTTGTGAGTGCCTTGGAACCGACAGAGGATCGAGTAAGCAGCTGCGGAATGATTGTTCGCAATCGTCGCGTGCAATTGCTCGAGTGCACCGGGGAACACCATGTTATCCGCATCGAGAATAAAAACATAAGGCGCCCGCGCTAATCGAAGACCGAGATTACGCGCATCTGCCAATCCGGTGTTGAACCGCTTATCGACAATTCGAACCGGATGGCGTGACGTCCTTTGAACCGCGATGGCCTGTTTCAACGAATCGTCGGTAGAAGCGTCATTAACGATCACCACTTCGATTCCTCCCGGAATCGCGGCAGTATGCGACTCTTCCAGGGTTTTCAAGCATGGCAGAATGTAGGTACCGTAATTGTAAAGCGTGACGATGACCGAAATCGCGGCCGTACTGCCAGTAAAACGCGAGTTGTCGATCGTTTGAAACGTGGCTTCACCTTGTTCCCGGAATTTTGTCTGCGCGTCGAATCGCTCGATGTAACCACGCCGCATATCGGACACGATGGCGATGCGCCGGTCTGTTTCCGCTGGATCTGTGGAGGTCTTGCCGTTTCCTACCGGTTCTCCAGGCGCAGGACGAAACAGATTTGAGAGGTCTTCGCGTAACGCCGACAAGAATAGCGTTACAGGTTTTCGCGACAAATCTTTTGCCAATGCCTCGGGCAATGGCTCGGCGGGTGAGTCAGCTTTGTTAGGTGGCAAGTTCGAGACGGCATGCAGAGGACTGCCCGCCCTACCTTCGCCGTGTTGGAATTGTTCCGTTAATTCCTGCAGGAATGCGCGGCAATTCTGTTCCTGGGTAAAAGACGCACGAACGAAATTGTAAGCGGCTTCGACGATGGCCTGCCGCTCCTCCGCGTGATTGAGATAGTATTCACAACACGTGATCAGATCGTCCGCTGTCGTTATTACGAAGTGTCTACCTGGGACAAGCGGCTCGAACCCTTCACAAGTCTCAGTGACCAGGCAGCAACTATTCGCCACGGCGATCAGTGCCCGGTGCCATTCGAAATAGCGCAGATCCGAGTAGTGAACGTTCAGCAGGATCTTTGCGCGCTGCAAAACGGCGTTGCGTTGTGGAATGGGCAAATAACTTCGCGTTTCTTCGGTCTTCGCGAAGCCGATCGGAACGAATCTAATATGGCAGTTACGTGCCGCAAAGAAATCGGCATGGGCGGCGAAGAATTCCTCTCGGCGATTGGTCATCGCAGCCAGAACACAAATATCGAGGTCTCTTTTTGGTTGTGCTGTTACATCATTTTGTTCAAGCAATGGATGATAGCCGAGCGGCAGGTGGAAACAGGAAAGGCCGCGCGCGCGGTATGCGGCCACGCCGGCTAAATGAATGTCGAGCATCGCCCGCGCATGCGGTGCAACGACGAGATTGCTGTCAAACCATTCGCTTTCGGGTTGTTCCGTCCCGAGCAGGAAGAGATGAGGTGTCAGGCGCTGCATCTTCTCCCACGAAAGTTTGTCCCTGAGGAACAAGTTAAAGAACTCGTGAGGTGTAACTACGATTTGAATCTTACCGTTCTCGGTTTTTTCGGCCGGAATTTGGTCGATCAAAAGCTGCGCTTCGCATCCCGCAGCCCGGAAGCCGGCGCAAAGTAGGTCGGCGATTTCGCGGATGAACAGGTTCGACTTCGATGTCACGAATAGATGTACGGCTTTGATGTCGCACTGTGTTGAACCGCGCTCACTCCCAAAGCTAAGAGGCGTTCTACGAGACAAACTGCTCTCAATCTGGCTAAACGGATTCGGTTTAAGCGATCTCGCGGTGCTTTCCTTCTTTCCCACAAAGCGTTGCCCGAGATACGTAGACAAGAAGCGTTCCACCCGCGGCAGGCCTATTCGATCCAGAAACGTTAGAGGAAAAGCCCAAATATTTGTGACGAAGATCGTTCGCCAGGTTTTTCGCTGGTCTTGGACTTGGATCGTAATTTCACTTTGGCCAAGAGGTAGCTCAAGCAACAGAAGGAAGCCGCTTTGCCCCGCTTCGGGCAAATCGGGGTAAGCAGCCGCGATTAGTGGTCGCGATCTTTTGCGCCGCGCTCGAAACGTGGATCGGCGCCATAGCGAGCCGCGAACAATTCCACGAATTCCATGAACCGGTAGTCCTCGGCGATCTAACAACCACCCAGTGATCTTGATTTGATTGCTGAAGGTGACCCGCTCTGGCACCGCATCGAAACGAAACGCGTAGTCCTGGACTACCGTTTTGTCTTCGCTTGATTCGGTCATAGTCGGCCCGGCATGAGTTCAATCAGATGCAGTTAAGCCGCAACATTTTGCCACGGCTTGGTCGTGCGTGGCGGAAAGGCCAAGGTGAAGAGATTCTCATCGAGCGAGAGGTTCGGATTGTAGAACGGATCGCGTTGCAATCTATCGCCCCATTTTGATTTCATGTAATCGACTTCTGCTAAAAATCGGACCTGTTTCGGTGTGCTGTCTTCGAACCCGCGACTGGCCGACTCGTGGTGAAGCAATTCCGCGTAGGGCGTCCAAACAATGCGGTAACCAGCCTCACGCAATCGCAGGCACAAATCGACGTCATTGAAAGTCACTGCCAGGTTTTCGTCGAACCCTCCGACTTGCAGGTACGCTTGCCGCTTCACCAGCGCGCAAGCAGTCGTTACTGCAGAAACATCTTGCGCGAGATGTGCTCGAGCAAAGTAACCCGGATCGCCGGGCCGAAGACCAGCGTGCGCGTGACCAGCAATGCCACCTGCTCCGAGAATGACTCCGCCATGCTGGATCGTGCCGTTGGGATACCAGAGTCGTGCGCCAACCATTGCTACTCTTGGTTGCACCGCACGGCTCACCATTTCGCTGAGCCAGTCCGGATGGAGCACTTCTACGTCATTGTTAAGCAACGCTACGAACGAACCCCGAGACAATTCGACCCCATGATTATTCAGGCGGCTGTAATTGAATGCCTGGTCGATCCGTTCCACCCGAATGCCGTCACGTTTTTTTAGCTCAGCCAAAAATTCCAACGCCTCGGGATCCTGAGTTTGGTTATCAAGCAGGATCAGCTCGTATGCGGGGTAATCGGTTTTTTCGAAGATGCTACTCACACACTTCTTCAACGACGAAGCTTGATCTCGTGTTGGGATAATGATGGTAACCAACGGTCGCTCGTTAGGCAGCGCGTATTTGGTCTGTAAATAAACACCGTGACTCGGTACCACCGTCCCGCTGACTCCGGTGCGTTCGAGATGCTCCTGCACCGCCCGTCGAGCAGCTTCTTGGGCATAAGGTTTGGCAGTAGGATTTGATGCCGTGCTGTGATCTCCTGCGCGCCAGTGATAAAGCACCCAGGGCAAATGTTCAATCTCCTCCGGTGCAATCTGTTCGATGCAACGCAGCGTCAGATCATAATCCTGCGAACCTTCGAACCCGATGCGAAAACCACCGACACGCCGGATCAAATCAGTTCGATACACACTGAGGTGGGAAACGAAGTTTTGCGCCAGAAAGAGCTCCGGGTTCCAATCGGACTTGAAATACGGCTCGGAGCGTCGATTGCGTTCTTCGAGCTTATCCTCATCGCTGTAGAGCAGTTGCAGGTTACGATTCTTGTTTAACGCCAAAGCCACGAAGTACAGCGCCGTAGGCGCCAGTTCATCGTCATGATCGAGCAACGCGACAAAATCACCGGTTGCAAGACGCAGCGCATCATTTGAGGCCGCTGAGATGTGACCGTTTTGCGTGCGTCGCATCAACTTTATTCGCGGATCCCGATGCGCGCACCTTTGCAGGAAAGGCCAGATCTGTCGGTCGGTTGAGGCGTCGTCCGCGATGCAGAGCTCCCAATTGGCGTACACTTGCTTTTGTACCGATACGATCGCACGGCGGAGCCACTTCAAATTCGAATTATAAACCGGCAACAAAACCGAAATAAGCGGCGAATAATTAAACTGTGCGATTTGCTCCCGAATGCGTTTCAAGTCGTCTCGTTGAAGCTGATCGTAGCATTTAATCCAGCGCGCATAATCATCGGCGAGCCCGTCGCCATTTGATCGATCTCGCAAGATTGCACCGCGTACCCGATGAACGAAAAAGGTCTCCCATGGGCCGTTGCCGCTGCGCGCTTCTATTATGAGGTCGGCGGGTCCAGACGGAATCACGGCTTGTAGTGAGAAGCCGCTTCGCAATGCGCCGGGTCGATTGTCGTGCTCTAGAGCGATATCAGGCCGCGGCGTGCCGAAACGCGCCGGGAACAGATTTTTCCGCACACGCGCGCGCACCTCGGTAATCTCATCCCCGGAGATCGCGAAACACCATCCAGTAACTTTGAGCCGGTGCGCTTTTTTGGGCCAAACCAGTGGACGATCAAGCCAGAATTCAATTCGTCGGTTAGCGCCGGGATTTGGAATGAAGTATTTGGGATCGATAGGGGGCGTTGCATCTCCATTTGGAGCGCCAAAGACTGCGCGTTCCGAAATCGCCCGCCACTGCCCGTCGGACTCCTGCACTTCCACTATCACGTGCGATGTTCCTCTTCGTAGACGCACAGCG
>JBLMXH010000124.1:0-3158 GCA_050257685.1 Nitrospirota bacterium | reverse complement strand
TACGATATCATTTTCACCGCGCTCAACGATGGCTTCCAGTCGGCCGTCATTGATGCCGCGAAACATCTTTACAAGATTGATTCAGATCGATCGCGTGCCGCGTGCGTATGGGGCGTTGTCTTGATGAAGGAAGGTCGTCTCGACGAGGCAGAAAAGATTTTTTCTGATCATACCGCGCAGCATGGCGAAGACGGTGTTGTTCTGACCAATCTCGCCAAAGTTTATGCCAACCAGAACAATAACGCGAAGGCGGAGGAGATCCTTTGGCATGCCCTTGAAGTAGATCCTAACCAGGAAAATGGGTTGCTCTGGTATGAAGTGATTCATCGTGAGCGAGGCGGTGAAGGAGCGAGTTACCAAGCATTACTCCGCGTCGCTGAACTGTCCGGCAGCTGGCGGGCGCAGCTCTGGCTTGCGCGCGAAGCGCTGAAGGAGCGCCAACTTGATCGCGCTCTCGCGTTTTATCGGGAGTGCCTGTCCAGGGTTACCAAACCAGTTCCGGCAGATGTGCTGATGCAAATCAGCGGGGATCTCGGAAACGCAGGACATCTGCCGGAGTTGCTCGCTATTGCCGAACCACTTTTCGATCCCGCATTTCACGGCCTTCCAGTCGGCAATAACCTAATTAAAGCTCATTTCGATCTTGGCCAGTTCCAAGCCGCACGCCACATTCTCGATCAACTTTACGCACTTAAGCGACCTGACTGGCGAGAAACGCTAAGCTTTTGGGAATCAGAGCTGGCCAAAGCCAGAGTGGAATTGTCTCCGCAGTTGGAAAAGGCCTCCATTCAAATGGCGATGCTGACGATTGAGGGCCCGGTGTGGTTACGCCCCAATTCAGCAGTGGCGGAATTGTTCCCAGCCAAGCTTCAAGGCAGTCCGCGCGTCGCGTTGCTCGGAAGTAGCGCCGAGGGCACCACAAATTCTCAGCGGATCCAAGCGCAGTTGCCTGACACCGCTGGTCGTCTTAGCCGCTCGCGCTTACACGCTTATCCCCTGGATTGTAACTGGCCCTGGCGGTTTCGTTCTGAGTGGCGTGCGGTGGAGCGACGAGGCCGCCGCCAATTATGCACGGCAGGGCGAAGTCTCGGGCGACTACGTTGTCATCGTTCATTTAAAAGCGCATCTTGATCCCTGGATCGCCGAAGTACGCCTCGTACGAACCATCGACGTGAAATGCCTCGCCGAGTTCTGCGGTAAATTTTCGCCCGACAAACCCACAACAGCTGTGTCCGATCTTGCAGATCGTCTTCTCGCCGCAATTGCGTCAGAATTGGAAATTCATCCGCCGACAGAGCTTTACGATTTCCCAACGGGCACAGAATTTCCTTTTTATTTGCTTCGCCTCGAGCAATTGCTCGCAACACGCTGCACAGCCATTGACGGCGCCGATGGATTTCTCAGCAGCGAGCGCGACATCATTGATGGGAATATCCAGCTGTGTATTGCATCACCGAACTGCGTTACCGCCCGTCTGCTGCTGGCGCAGACGCTGCTCGCGATGAAGCGCATTCGACCTGCTATTTTGTCTGAATTTCGCGACAAGCTCGCTTTGCTTCAAAAGGAGAAACGCTTGCCGGAACCTGCGCACGCCGTCGTGCAGCGCGTTATCGACCAGGCTCTCGCGGACTAGTCTTTCCTCACATTAGACGCGGATTGGCGGACGCGCTTTGTGCCAGTCTGTGCTTTGCTCGTAGGCGTGTGCGATTTGCAAAATCCGGGATTCATCCAGCGGCTTGCCTAACAATTGCAAACCAATCGGCAGACGCTGTCCATCCAGCTCTGCGAAACCGCACGGCACGCTGATTCCGCAAATGCCGGCCAGATTGGCTGCGATGGTGAAAATATCTGCGAGATACATCTGCAATGGATCGGCGGCGCGTTCGCCGAGTTTGAACGCTGCTACTGGAGACGTCGGCGAAATCAATGCATCGACTTTTTCGAAAACGCTGGCAAAATCCCGCCGGATCAGCTCACGGACTTTTTGTGCGCGCAAATAATAGGCGTCGTAGTACCCGGAGCTCAAAACGTAAGTGCCAAGTACGATCCGCCGTTTCACTTCCGGTCCGAAACCTTCCTCGCGCGTGCGACCGTAAAGATCGAGGACGTCTTTAGGATTTTGAGCACGATAGCCATAGCGGACGCCATCGAAGCGGGCGAGGTTCGCGGAAGCTTCCGCCGTGGCAATAATGTAATAAACCGCGACCGCGTATTCGGTGCTGGGCAACGAGACCTCAACAATGTCCGCCCCCAACGAATTGAACTGTTTCACCGCGACATCGATTGCTGATCGCACCTGCAGATCGATTCCTTCGATCATATACTCCTTTGGGAGGCCCAAACGGACGCCGCGTAAGTCATTTCCGAGGCTCGCTACGTAGTGCGGGACTGGCTCATTCAGCGATGTGGAATCCTGCGGATCATGACCCGCGATAGCGTCCATGATCAGCGCGGCGTCCCGCACACTCTTTGTTACCGGTCCAATTTGATCAAGTGAGGATGCAAACGCTACAAGGCCGAACCGCGAAACGCGGCCGTAAGTTGGCTTCAGCCCGACGACACCGCATAACGCGGCAGGCTGCCGAATCGAACCGCCAGTGTCGGAGCCGAGCGCACCGAGGGCTTCATCGGCGGCAACTGCTGCCGCCGAACCGCCACTGGATCCTCCCGGCACCCGCGTGAGGTCCCACGGATTGCGCGTCGCTTTCAGCGCAGAATTCTCCGTGGATGAGCCCATCGCAAACTCGTCGAGGTTGGTTTTGCCGAATGGAATCGCGCCTGCTGTGCGCAGTTTTTGGACCACCGTGGCGTCGTACGGTGCGCGATATCCGTTAAGGATTTTCGACGCGCAGGTACACGGCTGATTTATGACATTGATAATGTCTTTAATCGCAATTGGAATCCCGCCCAGAGGAAGATCGACGTTCGCCTGGTCCGCCTCTTTCATCGCCGCCTCGAGGTCGAATGAAAGATATGCGCCGACATCTCCATCGACTGTTTCAATGCGCTCTCGCAAAGCGTCAATGACTTCGCGCGGTGAAACTTCGCGTCGACGCAACAACAATTGCAGATCGGCGATGCTCAGCGCCATCAACTCGTTTCTGTTTAGCGGTGTCATCCCGAGCGGAGCGGAGCGGAGTCGAGGGACCCCGGTGAGA
>JBLMXH010000123.1:0-4062 GCA_050257685.1 Nitrospirota bacterium | reverse complement strand
GTGCCCGCCGAGGAATTGATCGAAGAACGGCCGGATGACAGCCGCGACGGTGGTACGCGGCAAATGAGATACCTACGAAAGTGGGAAGGAAGGAAAATTACAGCAGCCCTGTTCGACCGCTGCACGTATTCTTCAATTTTTCCTTCTTCCTTTTGCCTTCGTTCCACGTTAACACGGCAGATCAGTGTCTATGAAACCAACAATACATCTTATCCTCAGCGGTATCGTCATTAGCTACGCAGCATTGTTAGTTAGCTGTGCCAGCACGCAGACTGTCTCGCAAAACAGAGAGAGCATGCTGGTGGCGTCCGGCTTTAGAGTCATCACTCCTAAAACAGCCGCCCAAAAGCAAAAGCTCCAAAATCTCCCGCCCGGGAGCGTGACCATGATCAAAAAGAGCAAGAAAAAATATTATGTTTTCCCAGACCCTGCTCACAACCAGGCATACGTCGGTGGACCGAAAGAGTACCAGGCGTACCAACAGCTCCGCGCCGAGAAGAAACTCTCGAGAGAAGATCTTCAAGATGCTGAAATGTATCAGGACACAGCGATGGAGTGGAGTTTGTGGGGAGGTGGCGAAGGAGTTTGGGGACCCATGGGCGGGCCGGTACCCGGAGGGTTTTAGTCAGGCCCGAAGTTCTGTCGAAGGGTTCCTACCGTTGTGACCGGGCCATTTAGTAATTGTCAGATGCAGTCGCCAAAAACCGGACGACCTGAATCGCGCGATTGAAACATTCAATGAACCCGGTGCTGAAGCGGCTTAGATTCCGGCGCTTCTCCACCGTTCAACTTCTCGTTGCGCTTGTCGTTCTCCTGGTCTCGGCGCCTTTTGTTGAAGAGCTCGAAGGCGGCCATCTCATTCTATCGGTTTTGTTTTCGTTGGTCCTTGTGGCTGCTGTGTTTCCTGTAGCCGACCAGAAGCGCACACTCGCCATTGCACTAGTTCTTGCGGTTCCAGCTCTCACGGCCAGATGGATGAACCATTTCCGACCGGACCTGGTTCATCCTTTCGTTTTTCTCGTGTGCGCGCTCCTGCTGTTGGCGTTTGTGATCGGGCATCTGTTGCACTTCGTTCTGCGCGCGCCTGTTGTAAACGTGGAAGTTCTCTGTGCAAGCATTGCGGCTTATCTGATGCTGGGCCTGACGTGGACAGTCGCGTATTGGCTCGTGGATCAGGTAACGCCTGGCGGAGCCTTTTCGTTCAACACGGCACGCGGCGGCCACTCGATCGACGGATTTACCGGATTTTATTTTAGTTTCATTACACTGAGCACTGTGGGTTACGGCGACATCACTCCGGTTTCACGAGCGGCCCGCTGGCTCGCGGCAATGGAAGCCATGACTGGTCTGCTGTATGTGGCGGTCCTGATCGCCCGGTTGGTTTCACTTTATTCGAGTACCAAATCCGATCAGTCCTGAGCAAGGGGTCTGATCAGTCGCACGGCCCGGCAATCGCGAGGATTCCTTGCTGCGGAGACATAGCCCCAAAGTCTTATATGAAATTTGCTGCGTTCGAACACTTCTTGGCTATCATCGGCAACCGCCTGAACGGGCCGACTTCTATGAGGCTTGAAAACGCCAAAGTGTCCATTCGCCTGATCGCCGCTGTCACGTGTCTGGCGTTTTTAGCCAGCTGTGCGACGGCTCCGCAGGCAGGACGGGGTCCCGAATACGCGCCGACCGCAGGCATCATGCGGGAAGCACGCTCAGCGAACGTTCCAGTCGAAAAGCGAGCAGCCGATTATTTGCAGGCTGCCGCGATCACCGCGCCGTTGCTCGGGAGCGGCGTTGGAACACCCGCTTGCGAAACCTATAACGCGGCGTGCGGTGAACTAGCAGTTCTGCTGCGTTCGAGTGAAGGAGGACAGCTGTGGGGTCGCCCGCTCACCCTCACCGGCGCGAATACAACCTACCGTTTGCAACTTCAACCAGGCCGTTTTCCGTCCACCTGGTCGCCGGATTACTTCACGTCGTTTGAGGAGCCTAACCAAATCAAACGGACATTGATCAAACATGACGTAGCTCAAAACGGTGTCGGAGGCGCCCTTGTTGGAGTGAGGTCGATGACGCCGCCAGAAGAGTTCGCGCCGGCGAAAGGATTGACTGCAGCGGTCACCGCTACCGTCGACGTTCGCGGATCGGACGCTGTCCTGGCTTTGCGGCGGCCTAGTAATGAGCCGTCTGCACATGTAGAAGGAAAGGTGCGGCCTCTCGAAGCAGACTTTTCCGCTCCGATCTCCTATTTCCGGCCGCCGAACAACCTGCTCCTGTTCGATCTCATGGGAATGCTGCGTGGCACCAACATGATGGAGAAAACAGGGCTATATTTCCTTGAGCCGTACGATCCCACGCGAATTCCCGTCGTTTTCGTGCATGGACTTATGTCGAGTCCGTTCACATGGGTCAAAACAATCAACGGGCTTCAGCAAGACCCCGAATTACGCAAACATTATCAACCCTGGGTTTTTGGGTACGCGACCGGCAATCCCATTCTCTATTCCGCGCTACGATTGCGTGAGGAGTTAGCCAAAGTCGACAAGATTTATCCAAATCACCTTCCCTATGTTGTGGTCGGCCACAGCATGGGAGGCATGCTGACGCATGCGCAGGTCACCACCGTCACGCGCCAGATGTGGGAGAAGGATAAGGATATCGGACCAACCGCCAAAAGCATTTTTGCTAATAACTCAAATAATAGCCTCATTGTTCGCGCCATGACTTACCGTGCAAATCCGCGAATCCACCGCGTTGTGTTTATCTGCACACCGCATCGGGGAAGCAACATGGCCAGCAGCGGATTGGGTAAGTTCGGCATTAGCTTGATCACTCTTCCAGTACAGCTGCTTAGCACCGTGAAGGACTCGTTGACCGCTGCCGAAGTGGCGCAAATCACCGGCAGTTCGAAACGTTTGCCAAATAGCGTCTCGGGGCTGAAGCCGTCAAATCCAGCCTTTCCAGTAATCAACGAGGCGCCAATGACCGTTCCGTATCACTCGATCATTGGCGATCGCGGGAAGGGAGATTGTCCGAATTGTACTGATGGCGTCGTGCCGTACTGGAGTTCTCATCTCGCCGGCGCGAAATCCGAGCAGATCGTTCCGGGGCCCCATGGTTCAGCCGAGCTGCCACAAACCATCGCCGAGCTTGATCGGATTCTCCGTTTGAATCTCGGGCTTCCTACCACCTCGCGAACGACTGTCGCTCAAGCAACACGTTGAGGTTTGCGGTTGATTCTGCGCGTTGGCGAAAACGTAACCTGGTACGGCGCGACCGCGGCGCGCGCCGTGGCGGGGCTGGGCGAGCCGGCCCTCCCATCTGTTCTCGTATGGACGAAAACTCGGAAGCTATTTTCGAGGTTCGCGCCGTAGCACTACAACGTCACTGGTTGTAGAAGCTGGAACTGCAATGTGGTTTTGGGATTAACCACTGTCGTGCCGGCAGTATGCCCATACTGCGCCTGGCGCGCTGTTTGCGGTGGACCGTGTGGCTCGACTGTGTTCGTCTTTACCGGGATTCTGCGCCCATTCACTTCGATGAATGTCAGCTCCACAGCCAGCGGCTCGGATTTGCGCGGATTACGACGGGAAGAGCTAACTTTCCCAAATACTTTGCTCCCAGCTTTCAACGCACTACCGCCCTTCACCGAAACATCTTGGGCAATTTTCGCCTCAAACGTGCTACCCACGGCATTCTGCGAAGTGATAAGACTAACCGTAATTACTCTGATTGTTGTTCCAGCGGGAATCGTAGCCGCATTCGCAGATGAACCGGCAATACAACCGCACATTATAGCGATAAATGAAGTAGTTCTTTTCACGTTCATGTTGATTTGGGTCGGTTTTTGTTTTCAATCGGGCGTTTCATAAGGCGGCTCGTCGGTTGCGATCGGGGTCGCTTGCATCGGCGGGTTGATTAACTGGAACACCACTGCTGCAACGGCGCCGGCGGCAAAGTTTGCCAGCAGATAGATCCAGATATTGCTCCAACTTGAGAGACCCAGGATTGAAATTCCGACGGCGATCGCGGGATTAAACACTGCGCCGGAGATGTCGCCGACAGCGA
>JBLMXH010000122.1:0-2873 GCA_050257685.1 Nitrospirota bacterium | reverse complement strand
GTTCACGGCAAAAACCGGCACAACAAGAAGGATCGCATCAGCTATGGCGATGCATTCCGCCGGCACTGGCACGAGTGGCATGACCGAAACTGGTGGCACGATAATTGCGACACAATCGTTTTCGTTAACACGGGGTACTATTTCCTGGACGGAAGCTATTGGTATCCGGCGTGGGGTTATGATCCCTTGCAGAGTTACTACGATTACGATGGGCCGATCTATACCTATGGCGATTTGCTCCCCGACGAAGTGATCGCAAACGTTCAAACCGCGTTGCAACAGGCGGGCTACTATTTTGGTGCCATCACCGGTTCCTTGAGCATCGACATGCGAGCGGCCATCGCAAATTTTCAGCGCGATTACGGGTTGCAGATTACCGGGGCAATCGACGAAGCGACTGTTGAAGCGCTGGGGCTGTACTAGCCCTTCAACGGTCGGCGGGGATACATCTCCTGTCCTGGTGCGATTTGTCGTATCGGTTGGCGAACGACTTTTGAATCCAATTGCGTTACGTGGCGCATCATTAAAAGTAAGTATGCGCATATTCATTGCCCTCGTCACAGTGTTCGCCTTAATCGGACGGGTTTCAGCAGAGCAACGTAGTGACGCGATCCTAATCCAAGGTAACCCGGCTGGCAGTCAGACAGTCCAGAGTGACCCCGCGGGAAGAACTCATGTTGAATATTCCTATAACGACCGCGGCCGCGGCGATCACATTACGGCAACATGGGCGCTCGACGCTGCCGGGGTACCCACCAAATACGAAGCGCACGGCAATGATTACATGAAGGCGCCCGTCGAAGAACAATTCGCAATCAAAGACGGAAAGGTGACTTGGAAGAATCGATCTGAGAAGAGAGAACAGGCGAGCAATGGTGAAGCCTTTTATGTCCCCGCAAATCCGCCCCCGGAATTTCTGGGTGTGTTAGCGCGAGCGCTGCTGAAAGCGCCTGATCACAAGCTGCCACTGCTGCCCGCTGGCGAAGCGAGTATTGAGGAGACGGGAAAACTTCGGGTCGAAGCCAAGACCGGAAAAACTGAGCTAATTCAATATCGCATTACCGGCCTTGGTTTTACGCCTCAGGCGATCTGGCTCGATCACAACGGCGATACCGCGGCGTCGGTATCAAGTTGGTTCTCGGTTGTACCGGCTCAATACCAAGCCGCAATCCCGCAGTTGCAAGAAGCGCAACAAGCGGCTGACGAAACCTGGTCTGCGCACCTGGCCCATGAGCTTGCCCATGTTCCGAAAAGCGATCTGATGATCCGAAACGCGCGTTTGTTCGATCCGCGGGATCTTACTGTCGCTCCTGGAATGAGTGTGCTTGTGCGCGGGGATCGCATCGTCCGTGTGGTATCCGACAGCGAAATCAAATCATCTTCGGACGCCGAGATCATCGATGCGCACGGCCGCTTCCTGATGCCGGGGTTATGGGACAACCATCAACATTTTAGCGACATCGATGGCCCGCTCGATCTCGCCAACGGTGTTACGAGTGCGCGCGACATGGCTAACGACACGGACACTTTCCTGAAACGCGTTGCTCGTTTCGACAATGGTACCGAACTTGGCCCGCGCGTGCTGAAAGCCGGTATCATCGATGGCACCGGAGAGTTCGCCGGGCCGACTAAAATGCGGGTCGATACAGCAGCACAGGCCATTCAGGACGTCGATTGGTATGCCGACCACGGTTATGTACAGATCAAGATTTATTCTTCCGTCAAACCGGAGTTGGTTCCAATCATTGCCGATCATGCCCACGCGCGTGGATTACGCGTGAGCGGTCACGTACCAGCGTTTATGTCAGCCCGCCAATTCGTGGAAGATGGCGCCGATGAAATTCAGCACCTTAATTTCATCGAACTCAATTTCCTGTTTCCCGAGGTCAAGGAAACGCGAAACCGCGACCGTTTCATCAAAGTCGCGGAGCACGCACGCGAATTTACTCCGGACAAACCGCAGGTGCGTGAATTTATCGCGTTCCTCAAGCAACATCATACGGTGCTGGATCCGACGGTGGGCATCTTCGAGGCGCTATTTTGTGGTGATCCGACCGTAATCACACCGGGTCTGGAGGAGATCGCACCGCGGTTCCCGCCGCAGGTTCGCCGGCAACTGTTGAGCGGCGCGCTCGAAGTTCCGAAAGGCAAAGAGGCCGTTTATCACGAAGCGTTTCCAGCGATGCTGCGCTTGCTAAAGGCACTCTACGACGCTGGGGTCACGATTATTCCCGGCACCGACAGTCTGGCCGGCTACATGCTGCACCATGAACTTGAACTTTACGTTCGAGCGGGGGTCGCACCGGCCGAAGTTTTACGAATGGCAACATTAACCCCGGCGCTGGTAATGGGCGTCAACAAAGATCGAGGTGTAATTGCTCCGGGTAAGCTTGCCGACATGGTTCTCATTAATGGGGATCCGACGCAAAATATTCGGGACATCAATAAGATCGACACTGTGATAAAGGGCGGCAAAGTTTACGACCCGAGAGCCATCGAGAAGGCATTGGGCATCGCGTTGCGCTAAAAGGACATCGTTGTACGCGCCCCCAGAACGAGAGCGTTCGGAAGATCGGTGCCGGAAGGATGGATCACATATTGAACATCGGGCTGAAGACTCAGCCATGTGGTCAGCTCCATTTGATAGGTTGCTTCAGCAACGATTTCGCAACCGGGATTTGATCTGCCTCCACCGTCTTGAGAACTATCGCGCAGATGCCCGTATCCAACGGCTACACCGAGGATGTCGTTATCTCGTGTTGGGATGAGACCCTGGTAATTCAATCCGCCGTCCACATAAAAGTTAATGAAGCTTGAGTCCGGTTGAGCAAATCCAATGTGGGTAAAGGCACCTAGCCCTTTGTTTGTGAGCG
>JBLMXH010000121.1:0-12313 GCA_050257685.1 Nitrospirota bacterium | reverse complement strand
GCTCACGGCTGATGAATGGCGAAACGCTAACGGCCGAAAAAGCTGTCGAGTTATACGAGCAGCACCTGGCTGAAAATTTCAGCGAGCGCGACATCCGCCACTGCCTGCACGACAAAGATCTCGCCTGCTGGTGTGCGCTCGACGAGCCGTGCCACGCCGACGTGCTGCTGCGGATCGCGAACTCACGGCCGAAGTTTCAAAGAAAGTAAGAAGTAAGAAAGAAAAAGGAAGAATGGAGCGAGTGGGATGCGCGACCCGCCTTCGCCAAAGCTACGGCGTGCCAAGCTTTCAAGGCGGAAGCCGGACATCGGACGTCAGACATCAGGAAGAGTCAGCTGCCGGTCGGCGACTGTTTCAAATAATTCGCATGCTGGCATCGCGAGTCGTGTGTTTAGACTTGCGGGCGCGGATCTGTTAAAAGAGAACTTCAATCACTTTGATGTTGCCCCGAACAAAGTACGCGCGCAGCGGCGATATCCGTATCGCTTATCAGATTACAGGCAACGGACCGTTCGATGTTGTCTGGGCCCCCGGCACCATGTCGCATCTCGATTTGGATTGGGAAATACCGCAACGAGCGCTCTTCTTCGAGCGCTTCAGCAAGTTCTGCCGGCTCATTCGCTTCGATAAACGCGGCACTGGTCTGTCCGATCGCCCGATAACCATGGCCACGCTCGAGGAGCGCACCGATGACATTCGTGCCGTGATGGATGATGTCGGGATTAAGAGCGCCAACATCTTCGGCGTTTCGGAGGGCGGCTCCATGGCGTGTCTCTTCGCGGCCACTTACCCCGATCGCGTGGATTCGCTTCTGATCTGGGGTGCGCAAGCTCGCTGGGTCGCGTGCGAGGATCATCCGTGGGCGCAAACGCCCGATGAGCACGATGCGATGCTCGCCATGGTTCAAGACGATTGGCCGTCCATCGAATACATCACCGGGCCCGGCGCCGGCATGGGTCGGGATGCGCCACCTGCAGCGGTCGAAGCAGTTGCGCGATACATGCGCGCAGCGGCGAGTCCCTCATCCGTGTATGCCTATGAGGTTATGAATGGGCAGATCGATACGCGCCCTATTCTTCCCTCCATTCAGGCGCGCACTTTGGTGATGAATAGAACCGGCGATCCTTGCGCACGCGTCGAAGCCGCGCGTGACATGGCGTCGCGGATTCCGGGAGCAAAATTCAAAGAATATCCAGGTAACAGTCACTCGATGATGCTCGATGACATGGATACGGTGCTCTCCGATATCCACGAATTCATCACCGGCGAACGACCGATCGATTCCTTCGATCGCGTGCTGGCGACGGTGCTTTTCTTCGACATCGCTTCATCCACCGAGCGCGCCGCAACGCTGGGCGACATTGCCTGGCGCAATCTCTTGAATTCGTATTACGCGGTGGTGCGCAAGGAATTGGCGCGTTACCGGGGCAGGGAAATCAACACGACTGGCGACGGCTTTCTTGCGACCTTCGACGGACCCGCGCGGGCTGTCCGTTGCGCCCTCGCGCTCGCGGTCGCTGTCCGTCAATTGGGAATCGAAATCCGCGCAGGCGTGCATACCGGTGAATGCGAATTGATGGGCGACAATATCGGAGGCATCGCCGTCCACGCTGGTGCGCGGATCATGTCGAAAGCCGAACCGGGAAGCGTAATTGTTTCCAGTACGGTCAAGGATCTCGTCGCTGGTTCAGGGATTAATTTTCAAGACCTCGGCCTCCACGAGTTAAAAGGCGTTCCCGGCGAATGGAAACTTTTCTCAGCGAGCTGAACACGCCAAGCGTATGAGCCTACAGGCGATCGTTTCTCTCGCAGAAATTATCAGCGCGTTGGCAGTGGCGCTGACATTGATAGCAGTGATTGTGTCGCTTCGACAGAATACGAGGTCGCAAAAAGCGCTGGTCGTGGATTCGCTCGCGGCGGCCATTACCTCGATCAATGTCCCGGCAATGGAATCGCCGTTCCTTGGATCTGCGCTTTCCAAAGCGACGGCGGATTGGGGCTCGGCCAATCGGGAGGAACGCATCGTCGCTCATTATTTTTTGTTTTCCTTATTCAAGTTATTGGAGAACGCGTGGTACCAACAGAAGGCAGGCATCCTTGATCAGGCGCACTGGCTTGGGTGGGAGAGTTTGCTCCGAAAATATTATCATGCCGAAGGAGTACGCCGGGTTTGGTGGCCGAGTCGCAGGCACGCTTATTCGCCAGAGTTTCAAAAATACCTGGCCGGGGACGCAACCGCCGCAAGAGCTCAGCAACTTGGGCGAAATATTCGATTGGTCCTCTATCGAAACTAAGAAGTAAGAAGTAAGAAGTAAGAAGGATGAATTAAGAAGTTAAACTGCTCGCGGATTTCGGAAATGCACAGAATGCGCGCTACGCGATCAGGTTGACGGACGGCTTACCGAAGTAATCGCTCAGGGAAGTTTGCGTTCCGTTCACGTTGTAGAATGCGCCGCTGACGCCATCGTAACGTCCGGCCTGGATTCGTCGGATCCCAGCCTTTCGGATTCGGCAGGACCGCCGCCAGCATTGCAGATTGCTCTCTCGTTAGGCCGCGGGCGCTGACGCCGAAATAATACTGCGAGGCCGCTTCGACCCCATAGATCCCGCGCCCCATCTCGATCACGTTTGCATACAGCTCCAGGATGCGCCGCTTCGGCAACAGCGCCTCCATCCAGATCGTGTAGTACGACTCCAGTCCTTTCCTGATCCAGGAGCGTCCCTGCCAGAGGAAGATCGAGCGGGCGCATTGGTTCGTGATCGTGGAGGCTCCACGAACCGGTTTCCCTTTTCGCTCCGCTTTTTTCATCGCGATGTCCATCTCCTTCCAGTCAAAACCAGCGTGCTGGAAGAATCGCTGATCTTCCGAAATCCAAAGGTGCTCCAGGAACATCTCCGGAATCTGTGGCAGATCGATCCAGTGGTATAGGAGCGGACGCTTAGGCCCGCCCGAGAACATCGCGCCCGCCTGCTCGATCACCATCGGCAGTGTCCACGGAGGATGGATAAATCGCACCACCGCCACCTGCATCGCCGGGATGAGAAGAAAAGCCAGGAGAACCACCAGAATCCATTTCTTCCGGAGACCGCGTGAAGCGGAGCGTTTTACACGGCGTTTCTTTGCTTTCGGCGCTGGCATTTTCGCCAAGAGACGCTGAGGAGAACTGAGCGCAAGTCGTTCTCATGACGCGCGTGGATGTTCGCCAACGCACAGAATGAGCGACACTGCTCGCCGGTGAGCGACGTTCCGATCACGGAGAAATTCCTCCTCAATGCAGGTTGGAGGTCAAGGAACTGTGCTCCGCTCGAGAAGGGGCGTCCTCGACGAGGACGCGGTCTGTCTGCTCGTCGCGGACGCTACTCGCGATGGCGCCAGGTTCTTTGGAAAAGAGAATTGAAAAGGTTTGCAGACTGCGCGCGCGAAATGCGCCTGCGCAACTGAGCAGGTAAAATCGCCACATTCGCCGGAAACGTTCGCCGTAGCGATCCGCAAAGCGCGGCCAGGCGTGCCGGAAGTTTTCCTCCCAGGCGAGAAGTGTCGGGTCGTAATTCGGGCCGATGTTCCTGATGTCTTCAACGATGAAAATGCCTTCGGCTGCGCGGGTCAGACGAGCTAGCGAAGGAAGCATTGAATTTGGGAAAATGTAGCGCTTGATCCAGGGATCGGCGTGCACGCGCGAAACGTTCGCGCAAATTCCCTGGCAAAGGAACAAGCCATCTTCGCCTAACGAACGAGCAGCCGCACGCATATAAGTGTGGTAATTCTTGTAACCGACATGTTCAACCATGCCTATGCTCACGACCCGATCAAACTGTCCGGTCACTTCGCGGTAGTCGCGCAGCTGGATTTCCACGTCCAATCCGCTACACCAACGTTGCGCGTAGCGGAATTGTTCCCGTGAAATTGTGATCCCGACTACATGACAACCGTAGTGGCTGGCGACATAACGAGCCAATCCGCCCCAGCCGCAGCCGATGTCCAACAGGCGAAGGCCGGGTCGCAGACGCAGTCTTTCGCAAATCCAATCCAGCTTACGCAGTTGCGCCGAGGCTAAATCGTCGCCGTCGGCGAAGAGCGCACAGGAGTATTGCATATTCGGGTCGAGCATCGCCTCGAACAAATCGTTACTAAGATCGTAATGCACCCGGCCTACTTTTCGCGCCCGCCGTAGACTTTGCTGATTCGCAAGGAGCGCGGTGAGCAATGCCCACAGGTTGGGGAGTCGAAATTCGAAATGCTTCTGGAGTCCGGTGCGAATGGCGCGGCAACACATCTCGTCCAGCGCATCGCAGTCCCACCAGCCCTCCATGTAGGATTCCCCGAAACCGAGTGTCCCGGAAGCCAGAACCCGGCTAAAAAAGCGGCGGTCATGTACCCGTATGTCCCAAGGGCGATCGCCGTTGATCCGAATATCCGCCGACCCGAGGAGATGGTTGATCACATCTTGGGCTGTGGGCATATGATTTGGCCGATGGCGTGAGCGCGTTGTTCCCGCATCTAAAGATCGCGCCCGCCGTCGGGATTAGTTTTGATCCAAAGAAAAGAGAACAAATTAGGCGGCCTGCACGAACCGTGCCTACACTGGAGCGATGCGCACACGCAGGAAGATTCGCTATCGTCTGGAGTGGCTGGGGCTTAAATTCGCTACGAAATTTGTTCCGCTTTTGTCGCGCAAAGCTTGTTATCGGCTGGCTCTTTTGCTCGGCGCGCTCGCCGCCATGCTCGATCGTCGGGGCCGGCGGGTTGCGCTGAGTAATCTGCGGGTGGCCTTCGGCGAAGAGATTTCAAGTGAGCGTCGCGCGCAGATCGTGCGTGAATCGTATCAGCATTTTGCTCGCACCATGCTCGATTTCTTTTGGAGTCCGCGCCTAACGAGTGAAAATTTCTCGCGTTATGTTGAGTTCGAGAATCGCGAGAGATGGGATGAGGAAGAGACGCGCCCGGGCAAGCCGGTCATTGTCGGTTGCTACCATTACAGCAACTTCGAATGGCTCAGCATTGTCTCCGCCTTTGCCGGTCTCGAAGGCGTTGTCATCGCGCAGCAATTCAAGAATCCACTGCTCGATCCGATCTTCCTGAAGTTGCGCCAGAGAAGCGGCCATCGCGTTGCAGCCCGCAAAGGAGCCATCATGCATCTATACCGGGCCCTGCGTCGCGGCGAACGCTTCGCGTTGCTGGTCGATCTGACAATTTCGGCGAAACTGCCGACTGTCGCGATTAAGTGCTTTGGGCTTCAACGCTGTGTCACGTTTGCTCACGTGTGGCTGCACCAGCGAACGGGCGCACCGATCATCAACTGTCATTGCGAGCCGCTGCCCGGCGGACGTTACCGCGTGGTTTTTCATCCCCGGATTGAATTTCCGGCGGGCGCTTCGCTCCAGGAAATGGCGCAAGCTTGCTGGGACCAGTTCGAGCCGGTTGTCCGGAAAAATCCCGGCCCGTGGCTCTGGATGTACAAACATTTCCGTTATCGCCCGCTGGCGGCGAATCCGGCGGCGTATCCATTTTACGCGAATGTTTCGCAGGATTTCGAGCGCCGTCTCGATGAAGGCGCGCGCAAACTTCCGCCGATGACTTCGAAAGTGAAGCTGCGGCGGATGATCCTTGAGAAGCGAGGCGCAATCTCCTCTTGATTTTTCATCGAGCTAATGCCGGAGCGCATCGAAGAAGCACGTGTCTGGTAACGGATGTGAGAAGAAAAGGTGCGGAATGCGCCTAGCCACTTAGTACGTGGCGGGCACTTATCGTAGCCAGGCCGATTCTAAACGAGATAAAATTTCAAAATTGGTAAAGGAGCCACTATGCACACTCAAATTGTCAAATTGATTAACGACTTCGAGCACGGCCGGCTGAGCCGCCGACAACTGATCCGGTATTTGACGGGCATGTTTGCCGCGAGCCTGGGCGGCGCGACCGTCGCGTTCGCCGATCAGGAACCCGAACGCGCGCCACCGAGTCCGGCGAACTCGGCCCCGACCTTTGATGCCACCGATCTCAATCACATCGCACTAACCGTGACCGATGTGCAGCGTTCGCAGAAATGGTACGAAAAACATCTTGGCTTGAAACCAAAGGGACAAGAAGGCTTTCTTACCACCGGCAAAGGCTGGCTGGCGCTCTTCCAAGGCGAGAAGGCTGGCCTGAATCACTACTGCTACAGTATCGCCAATTATGATCCAGACGATGCGGTCGCGAGACTCAACGCCGCCGGCCTCACGTTTAGACGCGAAGACCGGCGTGTGTATTTTCCCGACCCGGACGGCATCGAATGTCAGGTCGCTAGTGCATGACCAGCAATTCATTTGTCCAACTTGTTGTAGCTACGCTCTTCGAGGGTCGATCTCGTTGGCTTCGGCGGTCAGAGACCGGCGCTACAGCAGAAGAAGATTAATGGGAGGGTAGCAGCAACGGAGCGGGAAACGACGGAGTTCCAATGGAGTGAACGGGATGACCGACATAGAAGATAAAGTCGCGAGGTCGCGACGACGGAGTTGTGAAATGACGGAGTTTCAAAGCAGAATAAAATTGAGAACAGTTTTTCAAGGTAAAACTCTGTCGTTGCCACGCTGCTTTAGGGAGTTGATAGAGAAAGCATGGAGATAAAGCGAGTTGATACGCAACCGTCTGCAGCATCCTCCGCCACGGCTTCGACGGTCCCTGCGGTATCGCGCGACAAGCCCGCCGGGCAACAAGGGCCTGCGGCGTGGTTCACGGGGAAAGTATGGATAGAACCGCTGTTCGAGGCGCCGGACCCGGCACGTATTCGTTGCGCAAGCGTCAGTTTCGAACCGTGTGCGCGGACTGCCTGGCATACGCATCCACTCGGTCAGACGTTGATCGTCACTTTCGGCCTGGGATGGGCGCAGTGCGAAGGCGGACCGATCGAGGAAATCCGGCCGGGCGACGTTGTGTGGTTTGCGCCTAACGAAAAGCATTGGCACGGCGCGATGCCGACGAGCGCGATGAGGCATATCGCCATTCAGGAAGCGCTCGACGGCAAGGTTGTGGACTGGATGGAGCAGGTGAGCGAGGCACAATACGGCGGCAAATCGTAGAAGCTAGAAATTCAAATTCACCGCCCGACGTGCGTGACCCCTCCACATGTTCCTGCCCTGAGATGCCTGGGTTTGAGCTCGTTCACTCCAATGGGTTAACTCACCGAAACATGACCGAAGTAAAGATCAGAAGGAAGACTTAAGAAATGCGAGGGTTTTCATTCCTCCAGATTAGAAATCAATTGTCGGGCTGCTGCCGCGCGCTCGCTTTGTGGAAAGCGCTTCAGAAATTCATGTGCGGTTGCCAGAGCGCGTTGACGATCGTGTAACACTTCGGCATAAAGTCCGGCTTGATTGAACAAACTGTTCTCGTGCATCGGGTTCTCGGTCTGGGCAATCTGATATTGCTCGAGCGCTTTCTGTGGTTGGCCGATGAACCGAAAGCAATTGCCAAGATCGGTGCGCACATCCGGATTGTCGGCGCCGTTCGCGATTGCTTCCTGGTAATGCTCAATCGCGTGTGCCCAGTTATGACGGTCGTAGTTCCAGTTCCCAAGTATTCTCGCCGCTTCGGCAGGCGCGAGCTGTGAAACATCGGGCGGCTCCGTTGCCGGCGACGGAGAGAGCCGTTCCATTGGTAGGTTTCCCGGCCGACTGGGCGAGGACGAACGCATGATTACCCACATTCCGCCGGCACCCAGAATGAATGCGGCTAAAATCAGGAGCGGGACGTGCAGTTCCGACAGTAATGAAGATAGCTTTGTCGTTTTCAATTCTGAGTCATGGCCGGGCTTGGATCATTGTCGCGGATGTGATTCGTGAATTAATCGGCAGGTAGAGCCAAGTGACGAGCGGCGGGCGACAAGTAAAAGGGTGAAAGCTGCGTACGCAGCGAAGTTTAGATTGCGGTTGTCTTCAATTGGTCGTCGGTCACGCCCATTGTGTGGAGAAATCCGGTCCAGCGGGGGTCGTCGTGAAGATTCACGAGCAACGGGTCCTTGCGCAAGCCGCACAAACCCGGGTCGCGTTGCCGGCGCGCGCGGTCCAACCATAGAAAAGCATTATCTTTGTCACTGCGATACGCGTACGCCTCCGCAATTTGATACGCGGCTGTCTCGGCGTCGTGTTTGATCAACTCGTTAAGCGCCGCGTCCGACTCGTGCAATCGCTTTTGTGCCCAGCGCGCGCAACTCACGATGAGGAGCCGGGCCCACTCTGCTGTGTCAGCTTGCGCTTCGGTTGCGGCCTCCTCGAATTTGTTCTCCAACAGATAGCATAAGCCGAGACCGGCATGCGCCCAGGGCGCCGCCGGATTCAATTCCACTACACGTGGAAATTCGGCACGCGCTTCTGCAAATCGTTTTGCTACCGCGAGATTGAAGGCGAGAAATGTCCGCGCTTGCGCGTTGACCGGATCGAGGTCGACTGCCTTGCGATAGAGTTCGATTGCTCGATCCATGTTTCCGCGTGCCAGCTCGAGATTGGCCGCTGCGATCAGAACATTCGGATCGGCCGGAGCCAGAGCCAGTGCTTTGTTCACAGTTTGAGACGCCGCGCTCCAATCAAAATCAAAATTAGTCTCGATCGTCGCCTTGGAGAGCAAACCGTTGACCAAATTGGGTTCGACCGCCAGGGCTCGAGCGATGGCATCGCGGGCCGTGGCAAGATGAGCGTCGAACATTTTTTGTCCGCCTTCGGGTGAAAACGCGGAAAGCCAGAGATGCGTCTGCGCGACGCCGGCCCACGCTAGCGCAAATCCCGGATCCAGCTCCGTAGCACGCTGGTAAGCAGCTAAAGCTTCGCGCGTACTTTTCTCCGAGTGACGATTTTCATAGAAACGGCCCTGCAAATACAACTCGTGGGCGTCAACGTTTTTCGTGCCGCCTTTTTCCGCTGCTTGCACTTCCGCTTGAATTTTCTCTTTCGCTTTCGCATCCGGTCCGCCGAATCGACTGCGCAACTGTTCGACGATCGTCTGCGCGAGTTCGGTTTGGACCGCGAACACGTCTTGTGAGTTGCGGGTATAATTTTCCGACCAGAGTTCCTCGCCGGTGTCAGCGCGGGTGAGCCGGGCAGCGATCCGCACCGCGTCGCCGGATTTGCGCACACTTCCCTCGACCAGATGCGCTACGCCGAGTTTTTGTCCAATTTCCTGGGCTGTGGCGTTTTTGCCTTTGAACGAAAACGCCGACGTGCGCGCGGCGACGTGCATCCCCGGAATCTTTTGCAGCACCGTTAAGAGCTCTTCGCTAACCCCGTCGGAGAAGTATTCGCTTCCTTTATCGTCGCTCATGTTAACGAATGGCAGAACGGCAACAGATTTCTCGTCAGGCACCTTTGTTAAAGCGGGCAGCTTCAGTTTGGAAGAGCCGGTCGGCCCGGTCACGTGATTCCGCTCCGAGCGTTGCATCAACCACCAACCGAAAAGCACAACAACCAGCACGCCGAGCGCGCCCACGGCCAGCAGAGGGAATTGCGATTTTTTCACACGCCGGCGAAGTTCGGTTCTGCGGTCCGGTTCCCATGGCAGGACAATTCGGAAGAGATCCATCGGCAGCTTGATGTTTTTCAAATCTGCTGGATCGCATTTTTCAAACCTCGCCTCGAGCGCATTGCGAATCTGCCGCTCCACGTCCATGGAGACGCAAATCCCACCCGCACCAGCCAACCGTTCAATGCGCGACGCGATGTTTACGCCATCCCCGTAAACATCACCACCGCGATGAATCACGTCGCCGATGTGAATGCCGATCTTGACGGCGATGTGCCGGTCGGCTGCGACATCAGTGTTGCGCTTGACCAGCGCGCGTTGAATTTCGATGGCGCATTGGGCCGCTTCCAAGGCGCTGCCAAATTCGACCAGGAAAGCGTCGCCGATTGTTTTAATCTCGGTGCCGTGAAACCGCGGAAAGATTTCGCGTAACAACCGGCGATGTTCCTCTAATAGCTCAAGCGCGACTCTGTCGTCACGTTGCGCCAGCGCGCTGTAGCCTACCATGTCGGTAAACATAATAGCGGCAAGCTTTCGCTCTTCCGTTGGTTCGGTCCCCATCAGCGCCTCTCTTTAACAACCTTTTAAACAAATGACAAATGCCATTGAGGCAGCGACCCGCGTTCGGTTGCCGCTTGCAGTGTTGCCTGGTTTTGCTTAGGAGCGGTGACTTCTCCGGTTTCAACTTCCGAGTAGCTCCAGAAAGGAAGAAGCAAAAAGGAAAAAGGCCGGAATTAAATAACTGCCGGGTGACATCTTCGCCGACAGCGTTCCAAGAAGCTACGGCGGATTGAGTGCACTCCGAAATCAACCGACACGTCGAACGGTTCTGAACTACCGGTAACAAGCACGCGCTGCTAGAGAGTGCAAAGTTTCGATACCAGGCGGTTATGGGAACCTGTTTCTAACAGATTGGTCGAGCTTGACTGCCGCACGGTTTCTCATCTACTCTATCTACCCGAGGTCCCATGGCGATGATTAATGGCCAGGCACCAACCCCGCAGGAGTTACCCGGGGGCTACAAGCGGCGTGTTGTTGTAAAATTTCGTCCCGACGTTCGCCTCCCATACACGTCGGAGGCCCAAACGCAATTCGCTAACATCGCTTCGCGCGAGTGGGCCGAGCTTAGCACATCTTACCCAGGCGTCGCGCTGGTGCCTTATTTCTCCACGCTGCCCGAACACACCGTGCGCTCGTTATCACAAACGCGGGCGCCGCAAGGCGCAGCCGTTCCGCCCGGTTTCACTCAATATTTTGCCATCGAATGTCCAGCCGGAGTCGATCCCGAAGCGGTCGCACGCACTGTTGCATCGTGGCCTAACGTTGATACGGCATACGTTGAAGCCGGTCCCGTTCCGCCGCCTGTCAATCCATCCGACGATCCGCGCAATACCGATCAGCATTATGAAGACGCGGCGCCCGCCGGCATTGACGCGCGCTGGGCCTGGGCGCAAGCCGATGGCACCGGCGTCGGCTTTGTCGACATGGAGCGAGGTTGGACGCTCAACCATGAAGACCTCCTGGCCGCAGGCATTAACATCATCTCCGGCATCAACACCGACTACACCGGACATGGCACTGCCGTCCTTGGTGAAGTTGTCATGGTGGACAACACCATCGGCGGAGTGGGCATCGCGCCGTTCGCCTCGGCCCGCGTTGTTTCGCAATGGCGCGACGCGAGCACGTACAACACCGCTGAAGCCATCCTCAGCGCTGTCTCTGTTATGCAAAGCGGCGATGTGCTCCTGCTCGAAGCCCAGACTACCTCGTCCACGATGCCCGGTTATCTTCCTGTGGAAGTCGAGCAAGCCACGTTCGATGCGATCCAATTTGCTACTTCCAATGGCATAATCGTCATCGAAGCGGGAGGTAATGGCTCGAACGACCTCGACACGTACAAGGATTCCAACGGCAAGTTCATCCTTAACCGCAACAGCAACGACTTTCGGGATTCCGGAGCCATCATGGTCGGCGCTGCGAGTTCCTCGACGCCGCATTCGCGCTCCGGATTTTCGAACTACGGCAGTCGCATCGATTGTTACGGTTGGGGCGATAGCATCGACACCACCGGCGACGGCTGGACGGGCAACGCCACTAACACCTACACCACATCGTTCGGCGGAACGTCAGGAGCTTCTCCCATCATTGCGGGTTCCGCGCTGATCGTGCAGTCCTGGCTCATCAAGCACGGCCAGCGCTATTCGCCATCCAGCATGCGCTCCGTGCTGAGCAACCCGAATCTCAACACGTCGAGTGCGAATCCTTCTACCGACCGGATCGGTGTGATGCCAAACCTGCAGCAAATCATCTCCACTCGTCGCACTCGCTGGTGGTGGATTTATTACCTCGCGTGGGCCTGGCTCATCATCATCGGAGGCCTTATGATCACGCCCGGTGGTGTCATTTGTATCGCCTGCGGTCCCGACGAGCCTGGCTACCTTGGCGGCATGGTCATCCGCATCTTAGGCGTGATCTCTGTCGCAATTGGCCTCACTGGGCTAATCAACCAAGTCCGCGGCCAATCCGCGAACGCAGTTCGCTGAACTTACTGCGGTTTCGGCGAGGAGTGCTAAAACGCTCGAGATAGGGCCGGGAACACTTACAACTTTCTGCGGAAGGAGCGGGGCAATGGTCGCACAACTTTAGCCTAACGACATAAGGTCACGCTGAACACTAGCGACGGAAATACTGTTAGTGAGGCAATCTTGAAGCGTCCGGTTACATTCCGCTATCAAACGGAAATAGACTCCGCGGGTACTGTGCAGTTTGGACTGGTAGCTGAAGAAGTGGAGGACGTGAGCAGTAATCTTGTGGTTCACGACCGAC
>JBLMXH010000120.1:0-22070 GCA_050257685.1 Nitrospirota bacterium | reverse complement strand
AAGTCAACTTCGTGGACCACCCTCAGGACAGCCTCAGCGCGGCCCTTCGGGACAGAGCGTAAGGGAACGCTGGCTCGCGATGCCGCCAGACGCCCGCCAAAACTTCCAGCGTAACGCCCAGCTTTGGATGCAGATGACCCCGGAGCAGCGAAATCTCATGCGTCAGCGCGAGACCATGCGTCGGCAAGTTATCACACGCGAAGCTGACGCGGCCGTTCGCGACTCAGGCCTTCAACTGAATGCACAGGAACGCGCTCGATTCGAATCCCGCTATATCCAGGAACGTCGAAAGGTCGAACAATCGCTCCGGCAGCAAATCGAAACAGAACGGCAAAAGGAAATACCGGCACTAATTCAGCAATTGAGAAAAGAGTTCCAGATCGATGAGCCGGTCAAAAGCCCTGCTGCCAAACCGGCCCCTTCGCAAAAGTCAGGAAGATAGGCCGCGTGGTTCTGCGATCGGATCTCGTCACCTGACCGTCGCTCAAAAAATTAGCTGGCTCGAAGTATAGCTTCGAGCCAGCCCGGTGTGGCTATTCCGGTCAAACTAGCGCCGGTAATAATAAGGGCGATGATGTCGGTAATAACGATGTCCGCCGTACCAATAGTACGGGCGATAATAAGGTCGATAATAAGGTCTCGCGTAATACCTGTACGGATAATAGTAACCGTACGGATAATATCCGTAATAGCCCGGGCCGAACCCGATACTGAAGTAAACTTGAGCATCAGAACGCGTCGTCCCTGCAAACATCAGACCCCCAGCCACGACTGCAACCAACAGAAGTTTCTTCATATTCACCTCCTGGTAATTTAACAGCCGAATCGGTAGAAAGTTTCGTCGACTACTTGGAGATCGAAAGGCTTGGATAGGCTGTAACAGCAACAGTTTGACCAAGTTGCTGATACTCGACGCGGACCAACCGCAATGCATCAGCAGTTTTTCCTGCACCTTCTCCAGGGAACGCGACTACCGGTCCTCCGGTCAACATTGGCCCCAAATAGATCTGCACTTTATCGATCAGCCGCTTATCGAGTGCCTCACCAAGAACTTTGCCACCACCTTCAATTAACACGCTGGTGATGCTGCGTTTACCCAAATCCTTCAGCACCGAGGCCAGAGATTTTCGTTTGTAGATCAAAGTTCGGGCGGCAAATTTGTCTGACAAGACGTTAGCGTGGTGCGGCAAATGGCCTGAGCGCGTTAACACAACGCGCCATGGTTGCCGCGCGCGGCCCACGCCGCGAACAGTTAAACGGGGATTGTCGACTCGCACTGTTTCTGCCCCTACGAGCACTGCGTCCACGCGTGCGCGCAGCCGATGTGCATCGCGTCGAGCATCGGATCCGGTGATCCACCGGGATTCGTTAGGCGGGCGCGTTAGCCGCCCATCGAGCGACATGCCGCACTTTGCGATTACAAATGGCTCTCCCGTCACGATCCATTTGTTAAACGCTTCGTTAAGGCGCGTGCATTCTTCCGCCAAAATCCCCGAACGCAGTTGGACACCTGCATTTCGTAATTCCAATATACCTTTGCCAGAGTGTCGTGGGTTCACATCTGTCGCGCCTATGACTACGTTTCTGACACCAGCTTTGATTATCGCATCGGCGCAGGGCGCAGTGCGCCCAGCTGTCGAACACGGCTCCAGTGTTACATACAGTGTTGCACCGGCGGGAATCGGTGCGCGGAAATTGCGCAAACATTCAATCTCAGCATGCGCGCGTCCTGCTTCTTGATGATGACCTTTCGATACTATTCGATTACCAATCACCAGCACGGCGCCCACTGCAGGATTCGGACTCGTCCAGCCAAGCGCCTTTTTCGCTTCAACCAACGCAGCGCGCATGAACTGTTCGTCTCGATCCGTCGTCATAGTGCAGCAGGCCAATCAACAACACGTGCCTGGAGGGATTCGAACCCCCAACCTTCTGATCCGAAGTCAGAAGCTCTATCCGGTTGAGCTACAGGCACTGCGGAATTTTCGATTTGTAATTTCAGATTTGCGATTTGAACAAAGGAAAATCGAAAATCGGCAATCGTAAATCGTAAATCAAAGCTGGGTGGCCGACGGGACTCGAACCCGCAACAACCAGAACCACAATCTGGGGCTCTACCATTGAGCTACGGCCACCACAACTTAAGCGACACAGAGTCTAAGATTGCCGTTCGCCTTTGCAAACAAAGGGCTCGACTTTTCCCGCCCCTTTCACTATTTGTCAGCGCCGGTGGATCGGAAACCTCTCCCCAGGCGGTTTGAAATGGCGTCGCAGCGCCCTGCGATCCGACGCGGGGCCGCTTGGCTCGCGGCCGTAATTTTCTTTACCGCAATCATGGCTGCGATCGCGCAACAGGACGACCCAAGCGAGGTTTTCCTCAAAGCCTATCTCTCAGCGCAACAGGGCGAAAAACTTGAGCGGCAAGACCGATTTAAGACTGCTTTAGCCAAGTACCGCTTCGCTGGAAGTCTAATCGAGGAACTACGCAAATCGCACGCTCAATGGCAGCCGGCTGTCGTGGAATATCGGGGACGGAAAATCAGCGAAGCGATTTTGAGACTTCAGGAGCGAATCACAAGGCAAACCCAGCTCAACGCCAGCGCCAGTCCGTTACCTGATATTGCACCTGCGGCACGTGAAAGTGACGCCTGGTCTGAACCTGGTCCCGAAGCCTTGGAGCCCCAGCCCAACCGGCCCGTTACCGACGTGGCGCGGGAAACTGCAAACAAAACAGGTACGAAAAACTTGCGTGACAAAGTCGCTGAACTGCAAGCGGCACTGGACAAAGCACGCGGGGATTTGGAGACGGCGCGAAACGAAAAGGAAGTAGTCGATGCGCGTTTGAAGGAGACGAATTCAAAGCTGGAGCGGGCTCAGAACGAGCTCAATGAGGTCAAAAAATCAGAAGGTCAAGCCCGCGATCAACTCGCTCATGTTCAAGAGTCAGTGAAGGCCTCGGAAGGCTCGCACGGGAATAACGATAAGGAACAGCAGCAGTTGCGCGCCGAAGTTGGACAATTAAAAGCAGCCATTGCCGCAGCCGACGAAGCGCGTGTCAACGCGGAAAAACAAAGAGATGATACTCAGGCGAAGTTCGCCGAGGCAAGCAATCATATTGTCGCTCTTGAGCGGGAACGCGATGACGCCGTGTCTCAATTAAAATCCGCGAAGGAATCAGAACAGCGCTTGGAGTCGCTCGTCGCGGAGAAGAATGATCTACAACAGAAGCTGGCCAGTGCGGAGGAAAAAGTCAGGAAACTTAGCGAGGGCGATTCGAAAACCAGTGAGAAATTGGCCCAAGTGGAACGACAGATGGCCCAGCTTCAACAGCAGCTTACTGAAACCGAAAATAGAAATCATTATCTGGCGGCCCGAGCGGCGGAGCTTGACGTTGAGCTGGAGCACACGAGCACAGAACTCCAATCCGCCAAACTGGCCGGGACAAACGGCGAGGATTCATCTCAGCTTGTGAGGGAAAACGAACTGCTGCGAAACATTGTTGTTCGTGAACGACAGGAAGAAGCGCGGCGCGACGAGGCCAGGAAGTTGGTGTTCGCCGAATTGGACAGACTCAAAGTGCGATCCGATTTGCTGAACAAAGAGATCGAATTCCTAGGGCAACCCGTAACGAAGTTGACGACCGAAGAACTCGCGCTGTTCCGGCAACCCGTAGTATCAATCTCGAACGAGAAGCCCGGCGCACTCAAAATGAGTTTTGTGTTCGAAAAGAAATCGACGGTTAAGCCCGGGAAATCGAACGATCTCCCAACAGCAGGCTCCAAAGCCATGCCGACCAAACTTCAGGAGGTTGCAGTTGCCGCCCGCAAGAACGTTGAGCAGGGTAAATATCGAGCCGCCGAAAAGCAGTATCAGGCACTCCTGGCGACAGATCCGAAGGACCTCGATGCTCTATCAAATCTTGGGGTGGTTTACTTTCGAACCGGCAAGCTCCGATCGGCGGAAATAACGCTGAAGAAAGCTCTGGCTATTGTGCCGAACGACGACTTTGTGCTCACCACGCTGGGAATCGTCCATTATCGCCAATCGAAGTTCGATGAGGCGTTGAAGGAATTAAGAAAAGCAATCGAGCTTAATCCAAACAGTGCCACCGCGCACAATTACCTCGGTATTACAGCCAGCCAGAAAGGACGACAGCAGGAAGCTGAAAAGGAAATGCTCCAAGCGATCGCCAAAGATCCGAACTACGCCGACGCGCATTTTAATCTCGCCGTGATTCTCATCACGACCCAACCTTCATCGAGAGAACTTGCCCGAGAACATTACGCGCGTGCGACAGCGCTCGGAACACAACCCAGCCCGTCTTTGGAAAGACTGCTGCAGTGATGGAACTGATCTTCCGCCAATGCCTGTCGTGTTGACCGAAGCGCTGCAACGAAATGCGAAGAATAAGGCCAGGTTTTCAACATCTCTCCGTTCCGTAGCTCTTTGCTGTAGCCGCTTCGCTGTGCGAAGCGTCCGCGTCGACCACAATGCAACTGCTGAAAACGTTAGACAAAGCTAGCTTGCGATCTTCATGCGCATTGTTCCTGGTTTTAGCTTTGCGATTTTGACGGCGTCCGCCGGATGTGAATTTGTTGTTTGGTATCGCCTCGCGATTGACGATTAATCCTGTAGCGGCGGTCTATGACCGCCGAACCGCAACATGCAACCATTTCTCACGGCCAACTGGCGCTATTTGGCGATGCTGAATTATGTGGTCGATCCTCGGCTGGTAATGCCGCTGGTTCCCACCGGAACAGAAATCGATTTTGAAAGCGGTGAGACTTTCCTCAGTGTCGTTGGGTTTCTATTTCTCGACACCCGCCTCCTGGGTCTGCCAATTCCGCTGCACCGGGATTTCGAAGAGGTGAATCTACGTTTTTACGTTCGGAAAAAATCGGCGGACACGTGGCGGCGCGGTGTGGTTTTCATCCGGGAACTTGTGCCGCGTCCTGCAATTGCTCTCGTAGCGCGGGCGTTCTACGGCGAAAATTATGTTGCTGTACCGATGAAGCACGAAATCGAACACCTCGATGGCAATTTGAAGGTGGAATACTCGTGGCGACGCGGTCGGAAATGGGAATCACTCAAAATGACGGCAACCGGTGAGGCGCAATCTATTCCAGCTGGATCGCACGCTGAATTTATCACGGAACATTATTGGGGTTACACCGCTCTGCGGAGTGGCTGCAGCGAATATCGCGTCGAACATCCGCGCTGGAAGATTTGGAACGCGACCAGCTTCGAACTCAAGGCCGACGTTGCAACTCTCTACGGCGAGCAATTCGCCGGAACATTAGGTCAGCCACCGCGCTCCGCGTTTGTTGCCGACGGCTCACCGATTACCGTGCAAAAGCGGGAGTTGTTGTAGGGCGTCTGTATCAGACGCCGAATGTGAAATAGCGTCTCACAGAGATGCGCTAGAATCACTGTTTCGCCAGCAGTTGCCGCAGCACAAACGGCAAGATCCCTCCGTGCTTGTAATACTCGATCTCGATCGGTGTATCGATCCGAAGGTTCACTGGCAACGTGCGTTTCTCGCCGTTCGTTTTTTCAATCTCCAGCATGACCTGTTGCCCTGGTTTGATTGAGTCGGACAAACCTGTGATCGAAAACTTTTCTGAACCATCCAGCCCCAGCGATTGCGCGGATGTGCCTTCGAGAAACTGTAACGGCAACACGCCCATTCCAACCAGGTTCGAACGGTGAATGCGCTCAAAGCTTGCGGCAATTACCGCCTTCACGCCTAACAAACGAGTCCCTTTGGCTGCCCAATCGCGTGATGAACCTGTGCCGTACTCGTGACCGGCGAGAATGACCAACGGAGTCCCTGTTTCCGCATATCTCATTGCCGCATCGAAGATGGACATGTCTTCCCCATCTAATGTAGGGCGAGCCTCCGGTTCGCCGCGGGACGAATCCGCTGTGGCGGACTTGTCCTCCCCTGCAACCGGGACGGTCGCGCTACCATAAAATTTCGTTACACCGCCTTCTGTTCCGGGCACCATCAGGTTTTTGATTCGCACATTGGCGAATGTGCCGCGGGTCATCACCAGATCGTTGCCACGACGGCTGCCATAACTATTGAAATCTCGGAGCTGAATTCCGCGGGACACTAAATACTTTCCGGCGGGGGAACTTTCTTTGATAGCTCCCGCAGGCGAAATGTGATCGGTCGTGACGGTATCGCCGAAAATCCCAAGCGCCCGAGCGTTGCGGATTTCGGCGATGTGCCCGGGCTCCATCGAAAAGTTCTCGAAGAACGGCGGGTCATGAATGTAATCGCTTTTCTCGTCCCACTGATAAATATCGCCCGTGCTTGAATGAATCTCGTTCCACTTCGGATTCTGCGCCGCGAAATCGCGATAAAATTTGCGGAACGTTTCAGGTGTGAGCGCTTTCTGCATCGTATCCCGGATGTCGCTGAGCGTTGGCCATAGATCGCGCAGGAAAATCTCGTTGCTGTGTTTGTCCTTCCCAATTGGCTCCCGGGAAAGATCGATGTGAACTCGGCCGGCAAGAGCAAACGCGACAACCAGCGGCGGCGACATCAGAAAATTCGCTTTGATGTGCTGATGCACGCGGGCTTCAAAATTTCGATTTCCCGAAAGAACCGAAGCTGCGACCAAATCGTACTCGTGTATCGCTTTCTCGATATTCGGGTGCAGCGGCCCCGAGTTGCCAATGCAAGTCGTGCAACCGTAGCCAACGAGATTGAATCCGAGCTGGTCGAGATACTTTTGGAGTCCGGTTTTTTCCAGATAATCGGAAACAACGCGTGACCCCGGTGCCAGCGAGGTCTTCACGCCAGGATCGACACGCAGACCGCGCTCCACTGCTTTTTTCGCCAACAATCCAGCCGCGATCATCACGCTTGGATTGCTGGTATTTGTGCAGCTCGTTATTGCGGCGATCAGGACGCTGCCGTGGCCAACGTGCGTGCGGCCATGCAGGAAAACCTGGCTCGATTCGGCTTCGATTTCTTTCCCCGGATCGGGTGTTGGTCGGTTTGCGACCATCTCGAGCACGTTGAGTGCTTCGCCTGGTCTGATTCCCTGATCCTCTTTTGTATCGGTAGAAAACATCGCAGCATCGCGCGGCGCGCTGCCATTCAATTCAACGACATGCTTCTCACGAAGGTCGACCTGTTTCTTTCCGTAGCCGCCGTCGTGCACTGGCTTTTCAAGAAGTTCGCGAAACTTTCTCCCGAGCTCTGGCAAATTAATCCGGTCCTGAGGTCTCTTAGGTCCGGCGACGCTCGGCTGCACGTCCCCCAGATCCAAATTGACATTAACGCTGTAATCAATTTCGCCCTTTCGTGGCATGCCAAACATGTTTTGGGCGCGAAAATAATTTTCAAAAGCGATGCATTGTTCTTCGGTGCGTCCGGTAGCCCGCAAATAAATCACTGACTCTTCGTCAACCGGGAAAAAACCTATCGTGGCGCCGTACTCCGGCGACATATTGCCAATCGTGGCGCGGTCAGGGACTGGCAACGATGCGGCGCCCTCACCATAAAACTCAACAAATTTCCCAACCACTTTTTGCGCGCGCAGCAACTCCGTGATGTGCAAGACGAGATCAGTTGCGGTCACCCCTTCGCGCAATTGTCCGGTCATGTGCACGCCCACCACTTCCGGCGTCAAAAAGTAAACCGGCTGCCCGAGCATCCCGGCTTCTGCCTCAATTCCGCCGACGCCCCAGCCGACTACGCCGAGACCGTTAATCATTGTGGTGTGCGAATCGGTGCCGACCAACGTATCGGGAAAATAAAGTAACGCATTCGTCTTGGTTGCGTTTGTAGTGTTCGCAAGCGGGACGCTCGCGCTACTCTTCAACACTCCCTTCGCGAGGTATTCCAGATTTACCTGATGCACAATGCCGATGCCGGGCGGGATGAGTTGGAACGTTTTAAATGCCTGCTGTCCCCATTTGAGGAACTGGTAACGCTCGCGATTGCGCTTGAATTCCATGTCTAAATTGAGCTCCAACGCGCGTGGTGAACCGAAAAAATCGACCTGCACCGAGTGATCGACCACCAGATCAACAGGCACGAGTGGCTCGATAATCTTCGGGTCACGTCCTAGCCGTTGCACAGCGCTGCGCATCGCTGCGAGATCCACAATCAACGGAACTCCGGTGAAATCCTGCAAGACAATCCGGGCAACGACGAATGGGATCTCCGCATTCGCTGGTGATTGCGCATTCCATTTGGCAAGCGCTTCAACATCTTTGCGCCTTACCTTTTCTCCGTCGCAATTGCGCAGCACCGATTCGAGGACAATCCGGATGCTCACCGGTAACCGCGAAATTTTGCCGATTCCTTGTTCTTCCAGGGCCGGCAATGAGAAAAAGACTCCTTCGAGTCCGTTACCGGCGTCGAAAGTTTTCAGGGTTTTAAATTCGTCGTTTAACATGTTCACACGAAGTCCACAAAGGCCACGGCGACAGTTCCAATTAAACTTAGTGTCCGTTGTGGCCGTTGTGCGATCATTTCAGCTCTGCGAGCTTCGCTTTAATTTTCTCGAAATTTGGCAACTGCCGCGCGTCATCATTGCTCTCGACGTATTGGATTACGCCGTTCTTATCCACGACGAATGCGGAGCGTTTGGGCACGCCACCCATTCCGAGATTCATTTGCGGCAGGAACGAGTCATACATCACGCCGTAATCCTTCGCGACTTTGTGATCATAATCGCTGATCAGCGGGACCGTGATCTTCTCCTTCTGCGCCCATGCTTCCTGTGCGAACGGGTTATCGCCGCTAATTCCATAGACGGTAGCGTTCAGATTCGTATAACCGTTAAGGCCCGCACTGACTTCGCACATTTCAGCGGTGCAAGTGCCCGTAAACGCCATCGGAAAGAAAAGCAGCACTGTGTTTCCCTTTCCGAAATTGTCACTCAGTCTGACCTGTTTCGGCCCGTCGGCGGTTTTTGTCGATAAAGTGAAATCTGGTGCTTTGGTTCCAACTGCAACTGGCATATTTTTAGTCTCCGGTTGTGATTTCGATGTGAAATTCAGTATAGGTTTGGCATTCAAAGGGTCAAAGAGATCGTTGAAGAGTTAAACCGTCGAAGCGTCCAAACGATCACCGTGGTTTATCATTCTGAGCGAAGCGAAGCTGCAACACAGCCCCGAAACCTTTCGGGGCGAGGCCAGGCTTTCAATCTCTGATTTGTGGACTCTCATTTACGTAAGGCGATGATCAGAGCTGTTTAGCTTTGCTCAACATGACAGCACGGACGCCTCAACTTGCTATCTGTTCAATGCTTTAACTCTTCAACCATTCAACGTTCACAATGGAACTGTTCTGGTGGTTTTTGACGATTATGCTTTTCGCTGTCGGTTTGATCGGCACCGTCGCGCCCGTTCTCCCCGGTACCACCATCATTCTCGCCGCTGCGATACTTCATCGGGTGATGCTCGGACCCGAGAAGAGCGTCGGCTGGCACACGATCGTTGTGCTGGTCCTGTTGACGCTCGCGACGTACGCGCTTGACGTTCTCGCCGGCTATTTCGGCGCGAAATACTTCGGCGCAACTAAATGGGGAACATTCGGTGCGATTCTCGGAGCGTTAGTCGGATTGTTCTTTGGCCTGATCGGTTTGTTCGTTGGTCCAGTGATTGGCGCGATCGTGGGTGAGGTGATCGCGGGTAAACGCATGATTGACGCTGGCCGCGCTGGGTGGGGAAGTTTGCTAGGGAACATTGGTGCCATGCTTGCCAAGCTGATTATCGCACTGGCAATGATTTCAATTTTCCTGGTGAATGTGCGTTCGCCATTTTGAATCTGGAAACCAGGAAGCCAGGAATTTTCTTCAGTTCGCTTTTTTTCTCCTGGTTTCCTGGCTTCCAGACTTCCTCTTTCGTGCTACTTTACGCGTCGATGGCAGATGATCGCTGGTAGGTCGCAAGGCCCACTGGAGGAAAGTCCGAACACCATACGGCAGCATGCCGCGTAAAATACGCGGGCAAACCCCGACGAAAGACGGGGTTGACGGAAAGTGTCACAGAAAACATACCGCCAGTTCTTTGAAAAAAGCGCAGGCAAGGGTGAAAAGGCGAGGTAAAAGCTCACCGCTCGCGGAGCAATTCGCGAGGCACGAAAAACCCCATGCGGTGCAAGACAAAACAGAGGAAGGGCAGCCGGCCCGCTAATCCTCGGGTATCGTCGCATCACGATGCTGTAGCGGCGGTCTCAGACCGTCGAAACGTCATCGGGCATTCATCCCGCGTGCGGGACGGATGAGATGAATGATCATCCCGGCTGAGAATTCAGTCGGACAGAATTCGGCTTATCGCCATCGAAATTATGAAGGGCGCTTTCGGAAACGAAGGCGCCCTTCGCTTTATCAGGCCACAGACGGCCTGAGTTCGGATTTTTTGCGAAGAAGCGGAAGCACTTTTTCCACCAACGCATCGGCTGTGATGCCGTATTTCTTTCGCAGGATCGGGACGGCGCCGTGTTCGATGAATTGATCGGGCCAGCCGATCCGCACCACGGGCGTATTGATCATCTGCGAATGCAAATGTTCCATGACCGCACAGCCGAAACCGTTATGTAAAACGTGATCTTCGATCGTGCAGACCACGTCGACGCTGCGTGCGAAAAATTCGAGCGTGCCGGTGTCCATTGGTTTGATCCAGCGCGGATTGATGAGCGCAACGGAAATTCCTTTTTCTTCGAGCTTGCGCGCGGCTTCTTTGGCGATTTCAAACATCGCGCCGAGGCCGAAGATCGCCACGTGGCGCCCATGCTGGACGACCTCCGCCTTGCCAATCTCCAACAGCTTCGGTTCCGGTTTGATTTTCGCGCCCGTCCCCGAGCCGCGCGGGTAACGAACGGCGATGGGACCGGAGTTGTAGTGCAACATTGTCCAGAGCATGTCGACGAATTCGTCCTCGTCTTTCGGCTGCATGTGAACCCAATTCGGAACGTGTCGCAGGTAACCGATGTCGAATAGCCCATGGTGCGTCGGCCCATCGTCGCCGCTTAACCCGGCGCGATCCATGCACAGCTTCACGTTCAGGTTTTGAATGGCAATATCGTGGATTGCCATGTCGTACGCGCGCTGGAAAAATGTGGAGTAAATAGCGAGGAACGGCTGCAAACCCTGTGTCGCCAGGCCGCAGGCAAATAGGGTGGCGTGTTCTTCTGCGATACCCACGTCGTAATACCGGCTCGGATGCGCTTTGGCAAAATGCGATAGACCGGTTCCACTGGGCATTGCCGCGGTAATGGCTACAAGCTTCTGATTTGTGTCCGCGAATTTCGCGAGTGTCTTCCCGAAAATTTCGGAATACGTCGGAGTTGGCGTTGGCGCGGTCTCGCCGCTCTCGATCTTGTATTTGCCGAGACCGTGAAATTTATCCGGCTGCTTAAGTGCGGGAGCATAGCCCTTGCCCTTTTGGGTCAGGATATGTAGCAGAACCGGCTCGTCCTGTGTTTTCAAAAACTCGAATGTCCGGATGAGCAGGGGAATATCGTGTCCATCGATCGGCCCGTAATAACGCAGCCCAAGCTCTTCGAAAATCACGCTCGGTACGAGCAAACCTTTGACACTCTCTTCTACTTTATGCGCGAACTCTGCGATCGATTTACCCGCGACACTCTCCACAAATCGCCGCGCCTTCTCATGGAGGTGAGCGAACGTCGGGCTTGTGGCGATGGTGTTTAGATAACTGGCAATCGCGCCGACGTTTTTCGCGATCGACCACTCGTTGTCGTTGAGTACCACAATGAAGCGCTTTGTGTGCGCTTTGACATTGTTGAGTGCCTCGTAACTGATCCCGCATGTAAAAGCGGCGTCGCCAGCGACGACCACGATGTTCTCGTCACTGCCTCGCAAGTCACGTCCAACGGCCATACCGAGCGCTGCGGACAAGGCGGTTCCTGCGTGACCCGCACCGTAGCAATCGTGCTCGCTTTCACTGCGCAACAAAAAGCCATTGAGTCCGCCGAATTGACGCATCGTGCCAAATCGGTCGAGTCGGCCCGTAAACATTTTATGCACGTAGCCCTGGTGGCTGACATCCATGACGAACCGGTCCCGCGGTGTGTTGAACACGCGGTGCAACGCAATCGTCAGCTCCACAACGCCGAGATTCGGTCCGAGATGCCCGCCGGTTTGCGAGAGAACTTTGATTAGCTCGTCGCGCACTTCCTGAGCGAGCTGCGGCAGATCCTGTTCACGTAGCGCTTTGATATCGGCTGGCGAACGGATTCCATCGAGCAAACGCTTCGGTGCCTCTATCGTCGTGGTGGTTTGCTGATTTTCAGAAGAGTTTGATTTCGTCATCTGTGCTTTCGGATTCGACTGCTGCTTTCTCGGGAGGACTCGCTTCCTTCGCCGCCTCGAATTCTTGTACTACGGCTTTCCCGGCCGTGTTGCGAGTAATGATTTCAATCTTTTGCTCCGCGCTGGCGAGACGCTCCTGGCAGGTCTTTACCAGTTTCATCCCTTCCTCGTAGCGGACGATCAGATCTTCGAGTGGCAATTTACCCGACTCCATCTGCTCGACAATTTTCTCGAGCCGATCCATCGCGTCCTCAAAGTTCAGGTCCGCCTCGCGCGACTTCGGTTTACTACTCATGGGGAAAACGGAGGAATTAAGCACAGCTTCCTTAGGATAAAAAGGGGCGACTTCCGGGGAGCGCACGCTTCCAGCGTGCTGCGAAGAGCACCGTGCTCTTCGCACTCTAAGAACTCTAGCCCTGCCATAACTCTGTTCGGCAGGATGCCGAACACTGCACGCTGGAAGCGTGCGCTCCCGGGAACGAAGCTGCACGAAATTAACATTCGCCTCAACTGAGAGTGCGGCCAATGTTTGCCATTCCTTGCGACGATGCACTTATTTCGACGTCAAACTGCCAACCATGATCAGATCCGGCCTCCATCCTTTTACTCGATGTGGGACGCCGTTGCGCGCTTCGCGAAAGAAATTAGGAGCAGCGAATTCATGTCGGAAATGATTAGCCGCCGAGATGCACACGGGAGCGAAGGGGTGATGGGAGCACTCGACTGCGCCACGCTTTACGGGCTGACCCGCTGGTTGCGCCCTCTGGTGCTCGTCGAGTCGGGTGGGTTTGTTGGCATGTCGTCCGCATTTATTCTGAGAGCGCTTGCCGACGAACAGCTTGTCACCTCCAAGCTCTACAGCATCGAATTGAGCGGAGACTGTGAGCAAGGCGCCCTCATTCCCGAGGAGCTGCGTTCCGCGGGTGGGTTCGTGCCGATGCGGGGCCGAATCGAAGACTTTCTCAAAGGCGACCACTTACCGCGATGGATCGACATGTTCTTACACGACAGCTCCCACAGCTATCGACACATGCTGTGGGAATTTCGCCACTTCTGGCCTCGCCTGCGCGACGGCGGATTACTAGTATCACATGACGTGCAGATGAACGCAGCGTTCCCTGAATTCGTCACCAAAACATACGCCCACGAAAAAAAGACCGGCCGCCGCGATTCGCAGCGGACTTCGCATCACGAATGGGGCCGCTGGGGATACCTCGGGTTCGTGATCAAGAAAGACAGTCGCTAACGTGCGTTTTGTTGATGTTATTTCGCGTCAGGACGCGCGGCACCGTCTTCTTCTCGGATTGTTCACCGCGGTTGCAGGGGCACTGCTTCTCTTGCAGGCCCATGTTCGGCTCTGGACTGCAGCCATTTCAGGTTGGAATGGATTTGCTGCTGTGATCCTAATTCTTGATTGGATCACAATTCGGACGACGCCGCAGCGCGCATTACGCGAGCGAGCTCAGCAGGAAGATTTAAGTCGTTTCATCGTCTTTATCTTTGTTGTCGTGGCCTGCTTCGCAGCGCTTTGTGCGGTCGTATTTTTCGTCCGCGTTCATAAGGATCAGATGCACCAGCATTTCCTGGTTCATCTACTGCTTACGCTTTCAACGGTAATCTCCGCGTGGGCGCTCCTCCACACCGTCTACAGTTTTCGTTATGCGCATGCGTTTTACGGCGATAGCAACGAGCCTGGCGTGAATCGACATGCCGGCGGACTGGATTTCCCATCGGAGCGGTCGCCGGACTATTTCGATTTCGCTTATTTTTCGTTTGTCATTGGGATGACGTGTCAGGTGTCGGACGTGCAGATCACCTCACGTCAAATGCGCCGCATCACTCTGTTCCACAGCATTCTCTCGTTTGGATTCAACACGTTAATTCTTGCGCTGCTGATTAACACTGTGTCGAGTCTGTTATAGCCGGTCTGCTTCGGCTGTGCTCATCGTTATTGAAACAGCCGTTTTCCCTTCGAAGACTCGCTGATTAATTTAGCGAGGCGAGCCATTCGTGTTTCTTCTTTCTTTGCGCTGACAATCCACCAGGCGATCATTCTTCGATACGACGCCGGCTGTTTCTCGAAAAAGTTGCAGGCTGCTTCGTTGTTTTTCAGCAGCTTTGCGTATGGCTGTGTCAGTTCCGTGCTTCGTTGTTCGTACGAATAGATACCCGACTTGTTTTCGATGCGAGCCGCGAATGCTTCCAAGCCGCTCGGTTGCATTTGTTTTCGCCTAACGAGTTCCTCGGCCCGTTTGATATTGATCGCGCTCCAAATGCTGCCGCGCCGGCGTGAACTGAACCGAATTTGATAACTGATTTCGTTAACCCGTTTCCGAATCCCGTCGATCCAGCCGAAGCAGAGTGCTTGATCTACCGACTCGGGCCATGTGATGCTGCGCTTTCCCGAATCCTTTGTGTAAAACCCCACCCACAGCTCAGTCGCTGTCGCGTGATTCTTCTCCAGCCAGGTCCGGAAATCTTCGGGAGTTCGAAAAAATTTCGGGTTCAACCAATCTGACTTTTATAAGCGGCGGTGTCTTTCAGATTTTTAAGATCCTCAGGATTGTCTAGCTTGAGAACGAAGATCCATCCTTGCCCGTACGGTTCGCGATTGATCAGGCCCGGGTCGGCTTCAAGCGCCTTGTTCGCCTCTACCACTGTGCCTTTTACCGGCGCGTAGATGTCGCTGGCCGCTTTCACTGATTCGACGACCGCAATCGGTTCTTTGGCGTTCACCTGTCGCTCAAGCTTTGGCAGCTCGACATACACCACATCGGTTAACTCCGATTGCGCATGATCCGTGATGCCGACCCGGATGTTTTCACCTTCGCGCTTAATCCATTCATGGCTTTCGGTATAGAGCAAGTCGTCTGGGATCATCATGATGCTGTTTTTCTGTAGAGCGGTTTCTTTTCTACGGTGGCTGGCAATTTTTGCGCGCGAATCTCGATGTCAACTTCAGTGCCGATCTTCGCGTGCGCCGACGACACATACGCCATGCCGATGCCCCAGTTCAAGCTCGGAGAAAGTGTGCCGCTAGTTACCTCCCCAATGCGCTCGCCATTCCGGAACACAGCGTAGTGCGGTCGCGGCGGCGGACCTTTCTCCTTCATTCGAAACGACACGAGCTTTTCGCGAGGGCCTGATTCTTTTGTCTTCACCAGCGCTTCACGCCCGACGAAGTCTGGTTTAGCCAGATCGACGAAGAAGCCCAGTCCCGCCTCGATCGGGTTTCGGTCGGGCGACAGATCGGAACCGTTCAGCGGATAGCACATCTCCAGTCTCAGCGTATCGCGCGCGCCCAGCCCACATGGCTTGATTCCGAGCGGCTTCCCTCGTTCAAGCACAGCGTTCCACAACTTCACCGCGTCGTTTGCAGCGAAGAAGACCTCGATACCGTCCTCGCCGGTATAGCCAGTGCGGGCGACCGAAAGATTGGCTGTGCCAAATGGAACATCAGCAATGTGATTGCGCGCCGGCGGCGCGACGTCTTTACCGAATAGCTCATGAAACAATGCCGTCGTATGCGGGCCTTGAATCGCCACTGCTCCAAAATCCGCGCTGCGACTTGTTAGCATGGTAGCGCACGCGTCCCGCTTGCGATCTTTCTTACCGGGCAAGCCGGAGGCATGCGCTACTTCGAGATGAGTTTCCAGCCATGCAAAATCTTCATCTGCGCGAGCGGCATTCACGACCAGGAGGTATTTCTGCTCGTCGATGCGATACACAATGAGGTCATCAATGACCCCGCCTCGCTCATTGAGCAAAAACGTGTACTGGCCCATGCCGACGTCGAGCTTCTCGACGTTATTGGTCAGCATGCGATTGAGCCAATCGCGCGCCTCGGTGCCATCGACGATGAACTGGCCCATGTGCGAAATGTCAAAAACGCCAACATTATTCCGAACGGCGTGATGTTCCTCGACGATGCTCGAGTATTGCACCGGCATTAGCCAGCCGGCGAACGAAACCATCTTGCCACGGAGCCGTATGTGCTCGTCGTAAAGCGGCGTCTTTTTTTCGCTCACAGGCTGAAGCTAACCGCCATTCAAACGCCGGTAAAGGTTTGCTCCCACAATGAGCACAAACGTCACAAAGAGTACTGAATTTGTGGGCTGCCTTATGTCTTTGTGCCCTTTGTGTTCTTTGTGTGAACCATTAAACTCGGCTAAATCGTCATGACCTGGCTGGATAAACTCGAACGCCGTTTTGGTTTCCTTGGCATTCCGGGGCTGATCCGGATCGTGATTGGCTTCACAGCGCTTGTTTATGTGCTGGTTTATCTCAATCGCGGTTTCGAGTCGTTTCTTATGCTCGATCCGGCTTTGATTCTTAGAGGTCAGGTTTGGCGGCTCGTCACCTATATCTTCGTTCCGCAAACCTTCAGTCCGCTTTGGGTTCTGCTCGCGCTCTGGTTCCTCTGGTTCATCGGCGAAGGTCTTGAACGGGCATGGGGCGCTTTCCGACTCACGCTTTATTTCTTTATCGGGATGATCGGCACGACCATCGCGGCATTCTTGTTCGGCAGCAATTTCTCCAATGGCATGCTAATCACGTCGTTGTTCTTCGCATTCGCGCGCTTTTATCCCGATGAAGTCATCTACATCCTTTTTATCCTGCCTGTAAAAATCAAATGGCTGGCGTGGGCTTACGCCGCGTTCTTGATGCTCGGATTTTTTCTCGGACCGAACTCGTATCGTGCAGCGCTGGTTGCCGCTTTCATTAATTATTTCATTTTCTTCGGACCGGAGATCATTCACCAAGCGCGGCACCGACACGACGTCTCGACACGGCGCAGACGTTTTGAAACGCAATCGCGCAGCACAATCGAAGCGCTCCATCGCTGCGCGGTTTGCGGTGCCACCGAGCTAAGCGATCCGAATCTCGATTTTCGTGTCGCGCGCGACGGCGAAGAATACTGCATGGCGCATCTGCCGAAAACGGTGCCGCAGAGCTGAAGTTTTCCTCACACAAAGTTCACAAACGTCACAACGGGGTAGCTACATTGTTTCCCCTCCTTGACCGTGTTGCCGTGGTATGAAAAAACCGACGACTCTTGACCGGCTCGTTTCGCGTCGGAGACTACCGCGATGACTGACAAGAACACCACGCTTACCCCGGAGGAAGGCTGGCATTGCTTGCATTTATTTTACCGGATCGAGTACGGCCAATGGCAATTGCTTAGCCGAGAGGAACAGAACGCTGCCAAAACGAATCTGGCTTCGCTGGTGCAGGAAGTGCGCGCGATGGATTCGACTCAATTGCTCACACTTGGGATTGTGACGCCAAAAGCGGACATGGGCTTCATGCTGATCACGCCCGACTTGCACAGTGCCAATGGAATCGAGAAACGATTGTCGCTCTCGTTAGGCGCAGACGTGCTCACGCCGGTCTACAGTTATTTATCACTGACCGAGGAGAGCGAATACGTCACCACGGAGGAAGAATACGCGCAGACACTCGACTCCAGCGTCCGAAAGGATCCTGCAAAGCTCGAAGAGGCGTTGAGAACGTTTCGTGAGCGAATCAAGCATTACCGCCAGGAGCGCGTTTATCCTACGCTGCCCGATTGGCCGGTGGTTTGTTTTTACAATATGAGCAAGCGCCGCGGCGAGCAGCGCAACTGGTATGCGCTGCCGTATGAGGAACGCCGCAAACTAATGAAAGGACACGCTGCTGTCGGGCGCGAGTTCGCGGGGAAAGTGAAGCAACTGATCACCGGTTCGACGGGTCTGGACGACGCGGAATGGGGCGTAACTCTTTTCGCGCGCGATACGTTTCAGATAAAAGCCATCGTTTACAAAATGCGGTTCGATCCGGTGAGCGCCGAATACGCCGACTTCGGCGAATTTTATATCGGCATCCAATTGCCGCTCGACGAATTGTTCCGGCGTTTGCAACTGTAGCTTTTAATCCTGCTCGTGCTCGTGCTCGTGCTCGTGATCGATTGCACTCGAGCACCAGCAAGAGCACGATTACGAGCACGACCTCTGGATGGGTGACAGAGTGGTTGATTGTGCACGCCTGGAAAGCGTGTGTGCCGAAAGGCACCGGGGGTTCGAATCCCCCCCCATCCGCTCCCTTCGCGTTACGCGCGTGACCTCAAGTTGCATAACACATTCGCATAGCAAATCGCTTGATGTCACAGATGTTTGAGGTAGTCCGGCGCAGGGTGCCGCTACGAGTGCAAAGCGCATCCGAGGATTCGAACTGCCGATACGAAAAGAGAATGACCAGGCTCTCGCAGTTATCACGCATAGGTGCGGGCGCACCTGATCAATTTAGGACTGACTGCGGATAAGGATACCTTTGCAGGCTTGTTTCTCGCGCGACTTGTTGTTTGGATCGCGACGTGCCTGCTAATGAGAATCAGGCTACGGGGAGTGGCATCACTAAAAGTACACAGCGTGGAGCGGTCGCGTTTACAACCACTCGCTGGAGCGTGGTCCTAGAGGCGCGAGGTCCAACGCCTGCTGCACAAGAAGCATTGGATAAACTTTGCCGTACTTACTGGCGACCGATTTATGCTTTCGTCCGACGACAGGGCACCGAACCAGAGGATGCAAAAGATCTAACGCAGGGTTTTTTCGCGCTGCTACTGGAGCGCCGGGATTTAGACAGCGTCCGCAAGGAGAAGGGACGTCTGCGTTCTTATCTGCTCACGTCGCTCAAGCACTTTCTGACGAATGAACGCAACCGTGCGATGGCAATTAAACGCGGCGAAGGCCAGCGATTGATTTCGTTGGATCAATTGCATCAGGGCGAGCGTGCCTGTTTCGAACCGGCGGATACAGCAACTGCCGACCAGATTTACGAACGCCGTTGGGCGATGACAGTACTCAACCAAGTCCTCACGCGTCTGGAAGAGGAGCATCGTGGCGCCGGCAAGATGCAGTTGTTTGACCAACTACAGAAATCGTTCACCGACGACCCGGACCGAGCTTCGCAAGTCAAGATCGCCCATGAGTTGGGCATGACCGAGAACGCCGTGTACCAGGCATTCCATCGATTCCGTCAACGTTATCGGGAACTGTTGCGCGAAGAAGTCGCACATACGGTAGCCGTTGGTGTCGATATCGAAGATGAGCTGCGCCACCTGATTGCCGTGTTGCGCGCGTAAGCTTCGCCATGATTTGCTGCATATCTTATTGAAGGGACCAATGGTTAGGCCAGCAGTATGACGACTGTCAGCAGCGTTTGCGAAAGGTGCGGGGCAAAAATTCCTGCCGACGCACGGCAGGGAGTCTGCCCAGCTTGCCAACTAGAGACAGGTCTAGGGCTTCTCCTGAGCCAGAGCGCCGAAATAACTAATCCAACGTCCAGGCCGCGCATAGGATCCGCCACGCGACGGCCAACAATCCTTGGAGACTTTGGTGATTACGAAATCCAGGAAGAAATCGGCCGTGGCGGTCAGGGCGTCGTATACCGGGCGCGGCAAAAAAGTTTGAACCGCACGGTGGCACTGAAAGTGATCGGCCTGGGAAACTGGGCCAGCGAAGCGCATGTGAAACGTTTCCGTCGCGAAGCCGAAGCGGCCGCCCGCTTGGAGCACCCAGGCATCGTCCCAATTCATGAAGTCGGTGAGCGCGATGGCTCCTGTTATTTCAGCATGAAGTTCGTTGAAGGCGGCCAACTCGATCAAGTCGTTGGGCGTGAACCGATGTCGCCACGAAACGCGGTGCAACTGATCGCTAAGATAGCGCGCACCGTTCACTACGCACACGAGCACGGCATTCTGCATCGGGACATTAAACCCGGAAACATCTTGCTCGATGAAAAAGGAGAACCGCATCTGACTGATTTCGGTCTGGCGCGGCTCGTCGAGACAGAAAGCACTGTCACGCACACACTCGAAGTGCTCGGAACGCCCAGTTACATGGCGCCGGAACAAGCTGCCGGAAATAACTCGGCACTAACAGCAGCGACAGACGTGTATGCGCTAGGCGCAGTCCTCTACCAGCTGCTCACCGGTCATCCGCCTTTTGCTGGAGGAACAACCTACGAAACAATCAAGCTATTGCTGGATACTGAGCCGAGGCAACCGCGGGCTTGGAATCCGAAGATAGATCGCGATCTCTCGACGATTTGTCTGAAGTGTCTCGAGAAAGATCCACAACGCCGTTACTCGTCTGCTCTCGCGCTGGCTGAAGATCTGGAACGTTGGCTAAAGCATGAACCGATCGTGGCTCGACACGCTGGAATCATCACACGAGGAAAGAAATGGGCGCGCAGAAATCCCACCAGCGCGGTATTAGCTGCATCATTGGTGGCACTGGCAGCCGCTGCCGGGTGGATCGTTTGGAACAGCAAACTAACGCAGAGCCCAATTACGACTGGCATTGCTGTGCTGCCATTTGAAAATTTGAGCGAGGACAAGGAGCACGTGTTCTTTGCCGACGGGGTGCAGGACGACATTCTCACTAAGCTGGCGAAAATCGCCGATCTCAAAGTGATAAGCCGCACAAGCGTTATGCAATATCGGGGCAAGCAGAACGCGCGGGAGATTGGTGATGCTCTGCGTGTCTCGCACGTATTGGAAGGAAGCGTACGTAGAGAGGGAGCAAAGATTCATTTGAATACGCAGTTGATTGACACCCGTACCGACACTCACGTATGGGCCGAAGAATACGATCGCGATCTGAGCGAGATGTTCGCTATTCAGAGCGAGATTGCACAAAAAGTCGCAGACCTCCTTCACGCCAAAATCTCGGCTCCTGAGAAACTGGCCATCGAGAGAAAGCCAACTGCCGATCTCGCAGCCTTCGATCTCTACAGCCGCGCCAACACTCTTGTTCTCAGGTCAGACAACAGCCTCACTCAGAAAGCGGATTTACTCCAGGCAGTCGATCTGCTGAATCAGGCCGTGGCGCGTGATCCATTATTTTTTGATGCTTATTGCCAGCTGGCTTACATCCATGACTGGCTTTATTGGGATCGCTTAGACCGTATTTCCTCGCGCCTGGCGTTGGCCGAAGCAGCCATCCAATCAGCAACCATCCTTCGTCCTGATGCGGGTGAAACGCACCTTGCGCGTGCGCAAAATCTTTACTGGGGGTATCTCGATTATAACGGTGCGCTGGCCGAACTGGACATTGCCCGACAAACCCTGCCCAATGATTGGCGGGTATTCTATCTGACGGGTGCTATCGAAAGGCGTCAAGGACGGTGGGAAGAGAGCACGCGAAATTTTGAGCGCTCGGCGGAGCTCAACCCGCGCAACATCGAAAAAAGAACGACGAATGCAATCAATTACACGTTCTTGCGGAGGTATGCCGACCTAAAATCTGCGCTGGCCAGCACATTAGCCGCTTTTCCGAACTATTTGGACACGGCGTATTGGCCACCGTACGTGGAATTTCAGGCAAAAGCCGACACTCGCCCGTTGCATCAAATGATGGATTCAATGCGAGCCACAAATCCCACTCCGATGCCGGTCATCGCTGAGTGGTGGCTCGCTTGCGCGCTGGCCGAGCGCGACACCACTGCCGCAAAAGATGCTTCAGATGCGCACGGCGAAAAACCAATCGACTTGGGGAGCGAGGTTTTTTTAAGTCGCTCATTTGTAGAAGGTCTTATAGCCCGCATGAGAAAAGATGACGGCAAGGCAGAGGCAGCTTTTGTCGCTGCACGCGCGGAGCAGGAGAAGGTGTTGCAAGCCCAACCGAATGACAGCCAGGAATTGGGCCTGCTCGGGTTGATCGACGCCGCTCTTGGCCGGAAGGAAGAAGCGCTGCGCGAAGGCCGGCGTGCAGTCGATCTTCTTCCTAT
>JBLMXH010000119.1:0-6722 GCA_050257685.1 Nitrospirota bacterium | reverse complement strand
CATCACTGCTCAGCGTGATGGCGCCGGTTACAGAGAAATTAATCGTGTCGCCGTTATTCGCGTTCGCGAGTGCCTGGCGCAATGAGCCGGGTCCGCTGTCGTTTGTATTGGTAACGGTGATGGTGGCTGCACCAGTTTGCCTTGCCATTGCGCAAAGCAATAACACACTGATTAGAGCAAAACGCATACGTTTGATTTCAGCAGCGGCTGCGCAAAGATCAATCCGATTAAGAGGCGCCGATTAAGGAAGCCGGATCGAAAAGTGGACCTCTTCACGGATCGCAAAAACGTCAGCTTAGTAAGGCGGCTTTTTTCATCAAAACGGCGGAAATGTCGAGGACGAATTGCCCACAGCCCGTGAGCGTTGGGATGTTCGAAGTGGCGACGGTTCCACTGCAATAGCGAATCGGGCGAGGCGTGCGCAAAGCTGGTGAACGCAAGAGTTGACCAGATTCGCATCTGACATCGCGGTGCACCGCAAGTTGGCTAGCAATCGTTAGGCGCTGCAACGAATAATCTCGGGTTCAGCTGCAACACTCCGGGCTGGCAGGACGCATACGAAAACGCTGAACGCCGAACGCTCAACGCCCAACGCTCAACGAATCTGACTTGGACGTTGGGTGTTGAGCGTTGAGTGTTGGACGTTGAAAGCGTTTCGTTAAGACTTTCCACTGAGTGGAAGACGATCCCCTTACGTAAGATTCAGTTTCCATGGCCATCGTCGAAAGCCTGCAAAAGATTTCGGACACGGTGTGGGAGTTACCCGCGACCTACAAGCAAGGTATGCGGGTGCCAGCGCGAATCGTTGCGACAGAGAAACTGGTGCGCGAAATGGACGAAGCGGTTTACCAGCAGATCAGTAACGTCGCCACTTTACCGGGAATTGCGCGGTACGCGCTGTGCATGCCGGACGGCCACAGCGGCTATGGATTTCCGATCGGCGGCGTCGCGGCCATGGATGTGAACCAAGGCGGCGTTATCTCGCCGGGCGGCATCGGGTTCGACATCAACTGCGGCATGCGCCTCGTCACCACGAACCTGACCTTGGAAGATGTGCAACCGCGCTTGAAGGAAATCGTCGATCGCCTTTTCCAACGCGTGCCGGCTGGGGTTGGCACACATGGATTTCTCAAACTTTCTCACGGCGAATTTCGTAATCTGGTGGAGCAAGGCGCGCATTGGTGCGTCGCGCGCGATATGGGGTGGCGGGAAGATCTTGAATTTACGGAGGAGAACGGTTGCATTGCAGGCGCCGATGCTTCGAAAATCAGCGAGCGCGCAGTTGACCGTGGCTACAACCAAGTCGGCACACTGGGCAGCGGGAATCATTATCTCGAGGTGCAGGTCGCGCGGCCAGAGGATGTGCGCAATAAGGAGCTCGCGAAAAAATTCGGCATCACAATTCCAAACCAGATCGTGGTGATGTTTCACTGCGGTAGCCGCGGCTTCGGGCATCAGGTCGCTACGGATTATCTTCAGAAGTTCCTGAAGGTAATGGAGCCGAAGTACGGCATCAAAATCCTGGATCGTGAGCTGGCGTGTGCGCCGTTCAACTCACCGGAAGGCCGTGATTATTTCGCCGCGATGAAATGCGGATTGAATATGTCGTTCGCAAACCGGCAGGTCATTCTTCATCGGATTCGCGAAGTTTTTTCCGAAATTTTCGGCCGTAGCGCTGAAGACCTCGAGATGCGCATGGTTTACGACGTGTCGCATAACACCGCCAAACTCGAAAGGCACATGATCGACGGAAAAGAAAAAACGTTACTCGTGCATCGCAAAGGCTCGACACGCGCGTTCGGTCCGGGGCACAACGAATTGCCAGCGCCCTATCGGGAAACCGGTCAGCCAGTGATCATCGGCGGCAGCATGGAGACTGGCTCGTACCTGCTCGTGGGAACATCCTCAGGCTCCGAAACGTTCTTCAGCACTGCACACGGAAGTGGCCGCACCATGAGCCGCACCAAGGCGCGCAAACAATGGCACGGCAAACAACTTCAGCGCGACCTCGAAGCGCGCGGCATTTACGTTCGCAGCACATCATGGGCAGGTCTCGCAGAGGAGGCAGGCGGCGCTTACAAAGATGTTGATGAAGTAATTGCCGCGACCGAGTTGGCAGGGATCAGCAAGGCGGTCGCGCGATTCACGCCGATTGGGAATGTGAAAGGCTAGTGTTTTCAGGTTTCAGTATTCAGGTTTCAGTTTGGGTTCCTCCGTGCTTTACGCCTGAACCCTGAACTCTGAAATCCTGAACCCTTAACGTGCGCACTCCCATCACATTAATCACCGGCCCGCTCGGCAGCGGAAAAACGACTCTGCTCCGTCACATCCTCGCACTGCAACGTGGAAAATTAGCGATCGTCATGAACGAGTTCGGCGAAATCGCGATCGATACGAAAGTGATTGAAGGCCAGAATGTGCGGATTGCCGAGCTCGGCGGCGGCTGCGTTTGTTGCTCGTTGCTCGGAGAATTTGAAGCGGCGGTAAATGAGATTGTCGAGAAGATCGCGCCCGAGCGGATTGTGGTCGAGACGACCGGGCTTGCCGAACCTGAAGCGCTTGTCTTCAACATTCAGGAAGCGCTACCGCAATGCCGGCTCGACGGCGTGGTTTCAGTCATCGACGCTGACATGCTTATTCGTTTTCCGGAACTCGGTCACACGACCCGCCTGCAAATAGAAGGCGCAGACATTCTGCTGCTGAACAAAATCGATCTGATTGAGACGAGTCAGATCGAGCCGCTGGAGACGAAACTGCGAGAAATAAATCCGACCGCGGCAATTGTTCGCACCGAGCGCTGCAGGATTGATCCGGAATTATTGTTCGGCATTGCACGCGAGAGAAAAATCGCACCGCCCGAACACTGGCATCAGCCCGAGTTCGACTCTTTCGCATTCACCTCCGACAAAGTTTTTTCGCGCGCTTGCTTTGAAAATTTCGCGAATGATCTGCCGGCCAGCGTGGTTCGCGCCAAAGGTTTTATCCGCTTCGCCGATAGCGCGCAGCTATTCAATTTCGTGGCCGGTCGCTGGGAGCTGGAGCCATTTAAATCCGAGCACACTGAACTGGTGTTTATCGGAAAAAACATCGCCGCGGAAAGAGAGAGGATTATTGACGCGCTGGATGGATGCGGTGTTGACAATCACTCAGCACGAATGCCGAATCACGAAGGAATGACCAAGCCCGAATGATTGTAGGGCGTTTCTGTGAAACGCCGTGGCGCCTGACACAGACGCCCTACAATTTTACCGTTTCCAACATGCCCTACAAATATCTGGAGGAAATCGGAACGGCTGATATCGCCTTTGAAGCGACCGGGCGCGATCTGCCGGAACTCTTCAGCGATGCTGCTGATGCGACGACGAACGTAATGATCGATAACATCGAGGCCATCGAGCCGCGCGAGACACGCCAGATCGAGCTCTCGAACGAAAAGCTCGACATGTTGTTATTCGATCTCTTGCAGGAGTTGATCTTTCTCAAAGACGCCAAACGTTTGCTGCTGCGCGTACGAGAAGTAAAGATCGACGAGAGAGATCAAATGTATTTCGTGAAAGCGACGGCTGCAGGCGAACCGCTCGATGCGGAACGGCATCATCAACGCGCCGACGTGAAAGCGGTGACGCTGCACGATTTCTCCGTCGAGCGAACGGAAGTCGGCTGGAAGGCGAGAGTGCTTCTGGACATTTGATACGTGACGCAGACAATCCTGTCTGTGAGGCCGGTGCGTGGTCACTCACATATCAGCACGTTCCTGAGTTGAAGCGAGTATTCGTCCGCATTCAGTCCTGCTCTGACGGGATTTGCGGCAATATAGTTACGAAAAATTGTGAGCTCTGTCGCGTCTGGCACTATGTGGTCATACGATTCATCCATCCAAAATCGAGATTTGCGGCCCAGCAATTGATTGGAGTGATTGGCACTGACTCCCTTGATCGGTTGCAACAGCGTTGCGAGATCGTGGCGAGGAGCCGCTTTGATAAGCACGTGAACATGGTTGGGCATCAACACAAACGCGTCGATGTCGTAACATTTCCTGTCGAAATGCAGTAGACAGAGCTCTACCTTCCGCGCGTACATCACGTCGCCGCATTTGACACGCACCCAGTCCGGCATCCAACCATTCCTGCATTCGGTTGGTGAATCGCTCTCTGTATTCGCGCTCGTCGTCGGAAGACCATGGCAGTGGATGCAATCGCATCCACATCGCCCGTTCGTCTCGCCACTGATGCAACAGTGATTGACGCACTGAATCGGCCAGGGCGAAACGTGACGAAATATGTCGCATCTGTTTGGCACCAATGCGGCAGCCATCGACGGGTGGCGGAGAGATCATTATACCGGTCGAAGGCGGGAGGGGACGCGTCGGCCGGTCGTCACCGACCCATGTTATTCGTGTTTCGGGTGACCTTGCAACGATCGATGCTTGCAGACAAGATTGTCTGCCTCACGATCCTCCGCCCAGCGCAACGTAGCCACTTCGGCCCTGACTGTAGACGCGTATCAGGATTTTCTCGTTAGGCTTCAGTTTCTTACTGATCGCAACCAGATCTCTCGCGCTTTTCACGGGCTGCTTGTTCACCTCCTGGATCACGTCGCCTTCGCGCAGGCCAGCTTTCGCCGCCGCCGAGTCGTCATTGATGTCGGCGATGACCGCACCTTGAATCTCCCTTGGAAGATTAAGAGCGGTGCGGATATCATCGGTGATATTCGTCACCGCTACTCCTCCGAAAACGGTAGTCTTTTCCGGCTGCGCGGGTTCTTCGGGCGATGTTTCAGTGTTCTCGCCAGCAGCAGTAGCAGGCATCTCGGCTAGTTGGACGTCAAACGTTTTGGTCTGACCTTCGCGATTCACATCGATATGCGCTTTGGTTCCGGGCGCCATCGAACCGATCATCAAACGCAACTCCCGCGGGTCATTAACTTTCTTGCCATTCACCGCGGTGATCACATCGCCGGTTTTGATCCCCGCTTTTGCAGCCGGAGCATTTGGTTCAACCTCACCCACAAGAGCCCCAGTCGGTTGACCTTTCAGCTTCATGGCGTCCGCGATTTCCGGAGTGAGGACTTGCACAGATGTGCCTATGTATCCACGCACGACGCGCCCTTTCTCACGCAAGCTCTGCATAACCTCACGCGCGAGATTTGCTGGAATAGCGAAGCCGATGCCCTGGTTTCCGCCGCTGCGGGTGAAGATCGCGCTATTGATACCGAGCAGCCGTCCATCGATATCAACCAGCGCGCCGCCGGAATTGCCCATGTTAATAGCTGCGTCGGTCTGGATAAAATTTTCGTAATCAACAATTCCCATGCCGCCGCGGCCGACCGCGCTAATGATCCCCATGGTTACCGTTTGCCGGAGACCAAATGGATTGCCAATCGCCAGCACGATATCGCCTGCGCGCGCTTTGTCGCTGTCGGCAAAGGTGACGGCCGGCAGATTGTTATCGTCGATTTTCAAAAGCGCGACGTCCGTACCTGGATCAGTACCGACTTTCTTTGCCTTGAATCTGCGGAGATCGTTGCCAAGCCCGATCATTATTTCGTCCGCACCTGAAACAACATGATTGGCTGTGAGAATGTATCCGTCCGGACTGACAATTACGCCCGAGCCGAGGCCTTGCAGCGTCTGTTTGCCTTGCGTTTGCGGACTGCGTCCGCCGAAAAACTGGCGCAATGCATCATCGGAGAGCGAGAGCCCCGTCTGTCCGCGCGAAACGGTTTGTGTGGTGAACACTGTCACGACGCTCGGCGCGACCTTTTCCACAACTGGCGCGAAGCTCGTGATAATTCCCTCGCGGGTTTGCGGGGCTTGCTGCGCTATCGCATGAAACGCAGCCGGGAGCACGCAAAATACCCCGACAGTTAATACTGCACACGATCTTAGAATTCCCCTCTGCATGATGGCTTTGCCTGCAAAAGAGAATCGGACGTAGAATCACTATCGGCTCTTTTTTTCCGATTTCCGAGGCCGATGGAATCCCGGCCCACGCGTGTTCGCAGCGGAGTCGTTGTCGCGGACTACAGAACACCGCTGCAGCCGCGTCTCTGTGAGACGCGTCAACCCGATTGCGAAGCAATCAGTTGTGCAGCCCGAACTGCTTACGGGCGAGGCGCCGGAGTCGGACGAGGCCGGGGCGTTGGAGAACATCTTCCTTCGCATGGCGTCGAGCTTGGTGTCGGCGTCGGTGTAACCGTTCCCGTGACTGTGGCAGTCGCTGTGGCTGTTGGTGTCGCAGTAGCTGTGGCCGTCGCCGTTGGCGTTGGAGTCGGCGTAGGAGTTGCCGCTGCCTCGCAGAAGATCTCCATGGAAGCAAGCGGTGTTAACCCGTCAATATCGTAGCCACCTGACAGGTAGATATGTGTAGTACCGTCAGTATCGGTCGGGAAGTTGCGCCGCGGATTGTTGAACGGCGCACCTATTGTCCAACTGTTCGCAGCCGGATCGTAGATGTCCACTTCGTTGGAAGGATTAGGCGCCACTCGACCACCGCCCATCACATACATATTCCCGTTGAAGTTGAGCGCTCTGGTTTCCCCAGTGGCTCGCGGTATCGCCGCGATCGAACCAATCGTGTTGGCTACTGGATCGAAGCTGAAGGAGTTGGTGGTGTCTACCACCGTGCCACCCTGGAAATCCGATGCACCAGCAAGGTAGATAATCCCACCTATGGTGCACGTGGGCGCATACATCACTCCTTCGGGCGTGTTTGTCTTCTGTG
>JBLMXH010000118.1:0-5713 GCA_050257685.1 Nitrospirota bacterium | reverse complement strand
AATCGAAATTCTTAGTGCCGCAACAGCGGTGTTTTTTCACCGACGATTTTGTGGTGACCCAACTATGACAACGTTCACAACAACATTATTACTACTGCTCCTCTCCTCTATTTATTCTTACAGCCAGACGACAGGATCTCGCAATCTGAGCGCGACGACGACTCCAACCGCAACGCCCTCTCCAACAGCAACTCCGTTCCGGACCGCGTCGCCGACGTCCACTCCCTTTTCGTCCATTTCTCCGGGCGGATCGCCTCCGGGTGATTTTACGGCCCGGATGCGGCAACTCGATACACAAATGGACACGATCTTCGGTGACGCATTCCGAAATGCAGGCGACTGGTTTAATCGCTCCAGCATGGCCTCATCGGTCAATCTGCGTGAGCAAAACAACAAATACGTCGCGCGCGTTTATCTGCCCCACTTCGACACATCCAAGGCAGACGTTAAGATCGACCGGAATGGCGTTCTTCACATTGTCGCCAACGGAAATACCTCGGTGAAGGACAAAACTGAAGCCGAACATTACGAGCAGAGCATCACCCTGCCCAATCCTGTGCAGAGCGAAAAAATGAAGGTCCAACGCAAACCGGATTTGCTTGTGATTACAGTGCCTGAGCAAACCGCGGGCTCATCGGCTGTCGCTTCATCGAAGGCGACGCCAGTTCCAGAAACTTCGGCGGCAACCGTCGACGCGTGGGAAGATTCTATTTCAAAAGCGTTCGCCCGGCTGAATACAGAAATGGATCGGGCTCTAAACGAAACGTTCCCGAATAACTTCGCCGTTGGCCCGCATGCTTCTGAACTCGAATCGGCAGTAAAAATGGACGATCAGAAGGACAAGTACGTTGTTCACTTCTATCTGCCGGAGCAAAATATCTCGAACGTGAAGGTGAACTTCGAGAATGGGAAACTCCGTCTAACAGCACAAGAAGAGCCCAACGCCACGCCACAACCAGGTGGTGGTGGTACGGCTGAATTTAGCGGAGAATACAACGCCATGATTAGCGTACCCGGATCGGTCAACAAAAATGAGATGAAAGTCGACCGTCAGGCGAATGCAGTGGTCGTCACGCTGCCCAAAGCGTGACAATCTTTCCTTAAATCAAATTCAAATCATCCGCCTCGTTCGCGTTCCGTCACGGCGCCACAGCGATTTGTTTCTGGCCTTGCACAAGCAGCACCCTTTGTCTTTTTCATCTCCGCGGCGATGATGGCTGCCTCGCGATGAGGTCAATTTGGGTGGAGGCTCGCCAGGCAGATTGTCCGTTCCGTCGCGAAATCGAGCAAGATGACCGGGAATATATTAAACGCCGTATTCTTCTCCATGGCGCCGGCAATCGGCATGGCCGGCGGCGGAGCAGTCGCAGCGTGGTGTAAACCCGGCAACACCGTTCGCAGCTACATTCAACACCTCGCCGCAGGGATCGTGTTTGCCGCTGTCGGAGTCGAGATCCTACCCGACGTGATGCATCGCGGTCATCCGTTCGCCGTGGCATGTGGTTTTGCAGTCGGTGTTGTTGCCATGCTCGCCATTCGCGGACTGAGCCGTCGAGCGGAAGCCTCCCGCGAGTCTGGACCGGGAACGCCGTGGCCTCTGATCGGTGCGGTAAGCGTCGATATTTTCGTGGATGGAATGCTGGTCGGCGTTGGTTTTGCCATTGGAGCTCGCCAGGGCATTTTGCTTACGATCGCACTCACTGGATGTGCCGTTTCGCTTGGACTCGCCACCGCGGTGTCGGTTTTGCGGCCGGGAACAACACCTTGTCGCGCACTTACGATTACTTCGGCAATCGCCGCGTTACCGATCGCAGGAGCAGCGGTCGGGGCGCTGATTGCTACCCTGCTGAGTGGTGAATGGCTCACAGCCGTCCTTGCTTTTACCTGTGCTGCACTGCTCTACCTGATTGCAGAGGAGCTGCTGGTCGAAGCCCATGAGTCGCAGGAGGCGAAACACGAAAGTGCATTTACCACCGCAGTCTTCTTTGCCGGATTTCTCGCCCTGCTGCTCATCGATATGTTACTGGGATGATGGACCGGTCGATCCGCGAAAGTCTCGTTCGCGACCAGAGTCTATAGACTTCCCGTCGTCAGATGGCCATGCCTATCCTGAAAACCATCAGATGTAGCCTGACCATCATGTCAGAGTTCCTTGGACATCAGAAGCCACCCTGACATCCGTTGTTACATATATATGAGAAAGTTAATTGCAGGATTGGTCGGGATCTCGCTCACAATGGGCGTGGTCGGGAATGTGCTTGCAGGTCCCAAAGAAGAACTTCGGGAAGATGCAAACACCTTAAAGAACTTCACCAGCATGCCTGAGAGGCAGATCCCTCCAGCCGTTCTAAAGAACGCGAAAGGGTTCGCGATTTTTCACGTCATCGATGTGGCTCTGCTGGTGAATGGCAAGGGTGGTCCGGGCATTGTTGCTGCTCGGACAAAGAATGGTTGGTCTGGTCCGCTGTTTGTTGGATTGGGTGGCGCCGGTGTTGGAGCACAGATCGGTGGAAAAGTGAAAAAACTCGTGCTTGTCCTGAACAGTGACAAGGCAGTCGAGGCATTCTCCCACGGAAATGTGAAAGTCGGCGCCGACTTAACTGCATCTGCGGGACCGGCAGGGGCCAGTGCGGAAGCCGAAACGGCGTTTACTAACATCGACATGTTTAGTTACGCGGCTTCGGACGGAATTTTTGCCGGACTCTCTGTGGAAGGTTCGGTGATCGCGCCACGGGATAGCACAAACGATAGTTACTATGGAAAGAATGTGACATCCTCGGACATTCTGTCAGGCAGGTTCAGGCTCCTGCTAGCGCTGCTGTTCTCACAAACGTCCTAAACTCCTTCGGGAGCAGCAGGATGGTGGGTCAAGCAAATACCAGGAGCATCCCGCATTGATCCATGCTGAGTAATTTGATCTCTAGTCGCCGCGGCATAACAAGGTGAGAGATCATAACTGGTGGTCATAAATGGCGGCACTCATTTACTAAATTCAGTGCCGCCGTTCGCCAGCTTCTTCACGCAGGATTACCGGAAAACCCACCGATATGCCGGTACGGCTATTGTGGCGTCTCTTCGTGTTCCGCGGGTGCGTTAGCTAACATTTGCTGGTAGTGCGCTGGCGAAAGCTTCGGGAGCTTCTCCATGAAGGCGACAATCGCCCAGATTTTGTCGTCCGTATGCGTAGGGCCCCAGGCTGGCATAGCCGAAAATTTGATTCCGTTTTTTGTTATCCAAAACAGTTGCCCTGCTGTCCAATCCGAAGCCGCCTCGGCTAAATCCGGTGCCTTCGGCCAGAGCCCTTCTGCTATCTCACCAGGCTTCGTTCCCGGAGCTCCGTGACATTGCACACACATCTCCGTGAAATGTTTGGCCCCGCTCTGGATCATTTGAGGATTGTTCAACGCGGGTGGAGTTATTCCTGCTGAGTGCTGCTTGATCGAGCGCGTGACGCCGGTATCCAGGTACCAGTTCACCATGGCATTATCGTGATTAGATACGCTCACGCTGTAGGAGCCACCGTAAACGAAAGCCGTCCAGGCAGCGACCCCGATCAGGAGAACGATAACGATCGTCAGAATTGTTTTCATTACGAACCGAGCCGGTAATGCTTCGGTTATGAATCGCGCTCTGGACCGTCATTGCGCGCATCCGGGTTTAGAGTGTCTATGATACGACAGGAGGTACACGGCGTTCCGCTGGTCTCAGGCCGCAAATCTACGCGCATCCGCGGACTTCAGAATCAAACCCAGTCCGGGCCGACTCAGGTCCGGCGCGAGTTTCCCGTTCACGGGTTCGGGCACACCATCGAACAGCATTCGCTCGATCCGGACGTGATCGTGGAAATACTCCGCGTGGCGAAACGTTCGCGCGGCGCACGCAACGTGCAGATGCAGCGCGGGGGCGCAGTGGGCTGAAAACGGCGCGTGATGCGCTTCGCAGAGCGTAGCCGCTTGCAGGAAACCTGTGAAGCCGCCGCAACGGGTCGCATCGGCTTGCAAAACATCCACTGCATCGGTCTCCAGCATTCGTCGGAAATAATCAATCTGGTAACCGTATTCGCCGGCCGCGATTTCCATTCCATCAGGCGCGCGCTCACGAATAAAATGCAAACCTTCGAGGTCATCGGATGAAACCGGTTCTTCAAACCAGCAAACACCGAATTGCTGAAAAATGTCTGCCTGGGTAAGAGATTCCTTTCGCGAATACGCGCCGTTTGCATCAACAAAAAGATCGACCTGTTCTCCGATTGCTTGACGCGCGACTGCAACACGTTTCCGGTCGGCGTCGGCGTCTCGCCCAATTTTCATTTTCACTCGAGGAATCCCCTGCTCCACCCAACCGCGCAACTGATTCCGCAGTTGTTCGTTTGAATAATTTGTGAAACCGCCGCTGCCATAAATCGGGATTGCATCGTGTGCTTGCCCCAACAAGCTGACCAGCGGCACGTCGAGCAAACGCGCCTTCAAATCCCACAAGGCTGTTTCGACGGCCGCGATGGCCATCGAACAAATGCCCGGACGACCGAGATTGCGAATGGATTGCACCATCGCTGACCAAGCCTCGTTTACGGACAATGCGTCACGTCCGATGACAATCTGCTTCAACTTGTCGTGCACAAGTGTGGCCGTTGTCGTGTCGGCGTAGGTATAGCCCAAGCCGTGCTTGCCACCAGCGCGCACATCTACAATGACAATCGTCGTGTGGTCCCAGTCATAGGTCCCATCTTGTTCTGGTGTTTCGGTGGGAATCGTGTACGAAGCAACGCTCAAATCTTCGACGGAAACTTTGATGCGGCGTGTAGTCATTTCAGGGGACCAGAGACGCCGATGAGCATTTCAAATCGCGCTCCGAAACTCCACACAACAGCCATAGCAGGCGGAGCGTTTGCGCTCCTTGATGTTTACTTGTTGTGCGGCAAGACTGCTTCAATCGCATCCTTGAACGTTTGCTTAATGATATGAGCGCGGTGGGGATCACCTTTTACCATTGAACTCATGAAATTTTTGGCCTGTTCGAAGCTGATGTGCGGCGGAAGCGTCGGCACTTCGGGATCTGTTACCGCTTCGTAAACAACCGGACGATCTGACGAAAGCGCTTCCTCCCAGGCAGACGCAATCCGATCGGGCGTTTCCACTCGAATTCCACGCAATCCGAGCAGCTCGGCGTAACGAGCAAAGTTGAACTCAGGAACGACTTGCGAACACCTGTACTTCGGATCGCCGGCCATTACTCGCTGCTCCCAGGTCACCTGGTTCAAGTCGCGATTCGCCAGCACTAACACGATCAAGCGTGGGTCGCTCCATTCTTTCCAGTAATGCGCGATCGTGATGAGACAATTGATTCCATTCATCAACATCGCGCCGTCTCCCACCAGTGCGATTACCGGGCGGTCCGGCCAGGCAAATTTTGCCGATACCGCATAGGGAACACCCGGTCCCATCGTGGCGAGATTACCCGAGAGCGACGCCAGCATTCCGCGGCGCACCCTCAAATCCCTCGCAAACCAGTTCGCCGCCGATCCGGAATCGGACGAAAGAATGCAGTCATCCGGCAAACGCGATGAAAGCTCCCAGAAAACGCGCTGTGGATTAATCGGCTTGGCATCATTCATGGCCCGCGCTTCCAGCGTTTCCCACCATTCTTTGATTTCTGTTTCGATCTTCTTTTGCCAACTGCGATCGTCCTTACGCATTAGCAGCGGGGACAATGC
>JBLMXH010000117.1:0-8723 GCA_050257685.1 Nitrospirota bacterium | reverse complement strand
CAGCGCTGGGTAGCTATGTTCGGAAAGGATAAGCGCTGAAAGCATCTAAGCGCCAAGCCTATCCCAAGATGAGATCTCCCTGAAGGGTCGTGGTAGACCACCACGTTGATAGGCTCCGGGTACAAGCACAGTAATGTGTTCAGCTCAGGAGTACTAATAACCCGTTCGGCTTGATCTTTTACTTTTCTGTTACGCTGTAGTCCCGCAGCCGCGGGATTGCAGCAAACAGAAGAGATGAAAGATCTCAAACAAAACGAAGCCTAAAGTTTCGACATTCGTGATTCGGATTTCGAGCTTGCTGCCCGTATGTAGATGCCAGAGAATCCGCGTTCTTTTGAGAGTTAAAAAAGTTGAAAGGTTGAATAGTTACAAAGGATCCCGGTGAATATCCTTTTTAACGGTTCAACTATTTAACGAATCACCTCACCAGAATTCTGCGTCGATCTTCGGCGCAGAATTCTGGTGACATTAGCGTAGTGGCACCACCCGTTCCCATTCCGAACACGGAAGTGAAACGCTGCAGCCCCGATGGTAGTACGGCGATAGGCCGTGCGAGAGTAGGACGTCGCCAGAACCCAGCGCTTTGCTAGTCAAAGTGCTGGGTTTTTTTCTGGGGCGCACAGGCCGCTGGCCTGTCGGCGACGGCTCCCAGCCGTAGGGCACTTCATCGCGCCTCCGCACCATAGACAGACAAACCCAATTACTGCGGCCGCGGCAAATTTTTGTCCCGGTTGTAAGGCAACGGACAATGTGGTGGCAACGGATCGTTCGGGAAATCGACGTTCCACCGGCGCCGTTCTTTCTCGCTGGCGTAGTATCTCAGGAAAATCGCGGTGTCTTCGTCAGTGCAACTGCCGATGGGACTAGTATGCCAGTTACCCCTCAGTTCCGCCACGTCCGGCGTTTCCTCCCGAAGCCCATCAGTCCAGAGCCATGCATAAAGCTCGCGATCACTTAAATGGTCCGTGTCGTGTAGAAAACAATGCATCTCCGCCAGCGCCTGCAGCACCTCGTGCAGCTTGGCGTCCAAAGTGGAATCATCCAGTTCCGCAGGCGGAACCATTTCAACCCCGCGGTGAACTAACCTGTCGAAATTCGTATCGAACTCCGCCTTCTCGAACTCAGACACGCGCTCCAGGAAAATCTCCTCCAGTTCGGGCGGCACTTCTCCGAATCCACCGCTAACAAACTGCTCACCGCTGAGCTGCTGCAATTCTCGTTTCATTTTCTCGATGCGGATCTCATGATCGACATCGCGTTTATCGCCGGGCGAACAATTAAATGCAGACATGGCTAAAACGGGGTTGTTCCCGGGAGCGCACGCGCCCTCGCGTGTTGGTGAAGGCGCCCTCGCCTTTCACGAACTTTATTCTGCATTCTTTCCTCTGGTTCTCAACTCTCAGCAACCGATTGCGCCGCGTCTTGTATTCGCCAGCGACCTCCGCTACAACCACCGAGATGGCAGACGAAACACCACCACCTCTGCCGACGGCTATTCCACAAACAGTTCCGCATACTCCGGCTGTTGCGATCTGGAGCCTTATTCCAGCTGTTGTTTCATTTACATGCGGTTGGCTGTTCACAGCCATCCCGGCTGTAATCTGCGGTCACGTTGCTCGTTCGAAAATTCGTAACTGTAAGGGCGCGCTCGGCGGAAAAGGCATCGCGACCGCCGGGCTGATCTTGGGCTACATCGCCCTTCTGCTCGGTGTTATTGGTATCCCGCTGCTTGTCAGCATGATCCAGTCCGATCGCGAGCGGTTACAACGGCTTTCCACTGAACGAAACGAAATCGCGTCGGATGATGGCAGGATAAGAGTCACCGTTCCGGGGACGTGGACCAAACTACCCGAGCTGAATAAACAGGCATCGCTGCAAGTCGCTAACAAACGCAACGAGGTCTATTTGATCGTGATCACCGACACGAAAACTGATCTTGATAGTCTCACTCTTCAAAAACACCATCAACAGACCCGTGATCGGATGTTGCAAAAAATGAAGAATGCATCCGCTACCGAGCCGGTTTCGCTCACAATCGATGGTCATCCAGCTCTGCAGGACGAACTAACTGGAACCGAAAACGGCACCAACGTTGTTTTCCTTCACACCACCGTAGACGATGGCGATCATTTTCAACAACTCCTCGCATGGACACTGAAATCGCGGTGGCAAAAACAGAATCGATTGCTGCGCGAGGTAACGAGCAGTTTTCGCAGCGAAAGTAACGCTATTAGACGATGATCCGGCACGCATAGGACATCGGATTCAGACTGCCGGTTGAGTCACGTTTGCCGCGCTAGCGCGTCAATTGTCTTCCACTCGTCCGGACTGAGCTGAATTTGCCGTGCCGCCATATTTTCCTCCAGATGCGCGATCGATGACGTGCCTGGGATCGGCAGCATCACTGGAGATCGATGGAGCAGCCATGCCAGGCCTAGCTGGTAAATGGTTATCCCGTGATCCTTGGCAATTTTATCCAAGGCGGTGCTGCTCATTCCCCTGGTCCCACCGACAGGCGCCCATGGCATGAAGCCGATCTGTTCCTTTTCGCAATACGCGAGGGTGTTATCCCATTTTCGGTCAGTCATGTTGTAGCGGTTCTGCACGGTCACGATCGGCACAATCTTGCGTGCGCGCTGCACCTGCTCCGGTGATACTTCGGATAAGCCAATGTGACGAATCTTGCCGGCGCTCTGCGCTTCCTTTAAGGCACCTAACGAGTCTTCCATTGGCACTTTCGGATCGACGCGGTGAAGTTGATAAAGATCGATGCGCTCAAGCTTTAGACGCTTCAAGCTTTTGTCGACGCATTGCTTGAGATATTCTGGCCTACCATCTGGCACCCACTGGTTAGGGCCGGGCCGCGTGTTGCCACCTTTCGTTGCGATGACAAGCCCTTTGGGGTACGGGTAAAGCGCCTCTGCAATCAACAATTCATCGGTTTCGGGTCCGTACGCATCCGCCGTGTCGATCAAGTTGGCCCCTAGTTCGACGGCACGTTGCAAAACTTTGCGCGCGTTCTCGCGGTCTGGCGGCCAACCCCAGATCCCCTCGCCCGTCAGGCGCATCGCACCAAACCCAAGACGACTAACTGGCAAATCTCCGCCGATAGTGAACGTGGAACTATTCTTGGGCGATGCAGCCGCGATTAGAGTCGTCGTTCGGCCCGCCAAAAGGGCGGCTGCGCCGGCTAGAGTTCCACAAATGAAATCCCGGCGACTGATTGCTTTGCAGACGCCGTCGGCGTTTCTTTCGAAACATTCGTTATCCATAACGCTCCGTAACTTCATGCAAAATGTTTGCCGCGCCAATTCACTTTAGAAAAGCATTCCGCTGGCAGCCGATTGCGACCCCGAAAGTTTTCGGGGTGTTCCCGAGCAATTGTTCCGTTAATTCATCGGTTTGAATCCGTGTGATCCGCGGTAAGATTCCGATCATGCTAACGAGTCAGAACGTCATTGACGCAATTAATGAGCAAATCGGATATGAATTTAGCGCTTCGCTGCAGTATTACGCGATCGGTGCGCATTTTGCGGCGGAAGCGCTGCCGCAACTTTCGCAGCATTTTTTCCGACAAGCAGAGGAAGAAAAGGGTCACGCCCTGCGCTTCATCAAGTACGTGGTAGACGCTGGCGGATGCGTAGTGATCCCGGCGATTGACGCGCCGCAGTCAAAATTCAATACGCCGCGGGACGCCGTGAAACTGTCACTGGACCAGGAAATTCATGTCACGAATCAGATCAACGGCTTGGTCGAAGTCGCGCGAAAGGAAAACGACTACATCACGATCAATTTTTTACAGTGGTTTTTGACCGAACAACTCGAGGAAGTCTCGTCGATGGATAATCTGCTGAAAATTGTCGATCGCGCGGGTGACGATTTATTGAAAGCTGATGAATATTTGGCGCGGGTCGGGGTCAGAACAATGCCCGAGCCACCAAAGGCGTAAGAAGAAAATTCTTAACGCTCAACGTCGCACGTTCAACGTCTAATGCAGAATCTCGGCGGTCACAGACCGCCGCTACAGCGCGCAGACTGGCATGACGTTCAAAGACCATTTCTCGGGACAAGCGGCGGATTATGCGAAGTTTCGGCCGCGCTACCCGCAAGAATTATTCAATTATCTCGGGAGTATCGCGCCGAGTCGTCAGCTTGCATGGGATTGCGGCACGGGGAACGGACAAGCGGCAGTTGGATTGGCAGCCGTGTTCGATCGGGTCGTTGCGACCGATGCGAGTGAGAAGCAGATCGCGAAGGCGCAGTCCTATAAGACGGTTGAGTATCGTGTCGCGCCCGCCGAGAACAGCGGCATCAGATCAGAAACTATCGGTTTGATCGTGGTCGCGCAAGCATTGCACTGGTTCGACCTCGATCGATTCTACGCCGAAGCACAGCGAGTGTTAAAACCCGATGGCATCCTCGCAGCGTCAGCCTACAACCTATTGCATATCGAAACGACAATCGATGCGGTTCTGAATCGATATTACTTCGATGTGGTTGGGCCTTTCTGGCCGCCGGAGCGCAAGCTCATCGAGCAATTCGCTGATCTCCCCTTCCCGTTCCGCGAGACCCAGCCGCCCAAATTCGAGATGACAGCGAATTGGAATCTCAATGATCTGTTAGGCTACTTACGAACGTGGTCTTCCACTCAGCGGTTCATCGCTGCGAAAGGCGGCGATCCGTTGGAGGAAATCATCGAGGATCTGCGCAGCGCATGGGGTGATGCCGGAAAAAACCGAACCGTCACCTGGCCGCTCATACTGCGAATCGGCCGCAAACAATCAACGAAGATCGACAATTCGCCATCGCAAACATCGGCGGTCGCGCAAAAACGCTTGAATAGAACGCCGTCAAGACGGTCTAATCGGTCATTATGAATATGAAAGCAGCATTTAGCTTGTTAGCCGCAGTGAGTCTCGCTTTTAGCAGCTTGGCTTTCGGCGGAGCGAAAACATACGAGGTCACAGGACCGGTCTTGGAAGTCAATGATTCTATGATCGTGGTGCAGAAGGGGAAAGACCGTTGGGAGATTAATCGCGACTCGAACACCAAGGTCACAGGTGACGTCAAAGTTGGCGATAAAGTTCATGTCACCTACACAATGTCTGCGACTAATGTCGAAGTAAAAGCCGGGAAGGGCGGTAAGAAAGAGGCGAAGGCCGCACCAACGCCATAATCTCGTAACAAGTCAAAATCGCCGGATGCGGTTTGCGTGTCCGGCGATTTTATTTCCCCTTGTCTGTTGAGCGGAAGCGAAACATCTCTGGATTCTCCCGAGCGACGCCATTGGGACTTGGCCAGAGATTCTTCGCTTCGCTGCGAAGGATAGGAAACTTATCTCCTTCGTCCGCTGCCGCCGAGGATTCCGCCGAGCAGGCCACGAGCAATCTGTCGGCCGAGTTGGCTGCTCGCCGCGCGCATCGCGCTTTTCGCCACTGAAGTAGCAAACGAGTCGTGAACGCCGCCGCGCGGTCCGACTGTCGGCTGAAACGCAGCAGTCACAGTTCCCAATGCTTCGGCAAGGACCGAGGATTGCGGTCGTTCAGTCGTCGTTGACTCGCCTCCCGGCACTGGCGGGCCGCCGGCGCTTTGTGTTTTCTCCCCTGCTCGCGCCTGCAATTTTTCGTAAGCCGATTCACGATCAATCGCTTTTTCGTAATGACCCGCGAGGACGGATGAATTGATAATTTGGTTCCGCTGATCCGTTGTGATTGCGCCGACCTGGCTACGTGGCGGAACGATTTTGGCCTGCTCGACAACTTGCGGACTTCCGTTTTCGTCCAGCATTGAAACCAGCGCTTCACCTACGGCGAGCTCAGTGAGCACCGTCTCGGTGTTTAGTTTGGGGTTTTGCCGAAATGTTTGGGCGGCAGCCTTCACCGCCTTTTGATCGCGCGGGGTAAACGCGCGTAAAGCGTGTTGCACGCGGTTGCCGAGCTGTCCAAGAACAACCTCTGGAATGTCGAGGGGATTCTGGCTAACGAAATAAACACCAACCCCTTTGGACCGGATCAGTCGCACCATCTGCTCGATTTTCTGTTCAACTGCTGGCTCGATGTCTGTGAACAGCAGATGCGCTTCATCGAAAAAGAAGACCAGCTTCGGTTTTTCTGGATCGCCAATTTCGGGAAGGTTTTCGAACAACTCCGACAGCATCCAGAGTAGAAACGTTGCGTAAACTTTGGGCGATTTTTGCATCAGCTTGTCGGCAGCAAGAATGTTGACGACGCCGCGCCCATTTTGAGTCTGTATTAAATCTTCAAGATTAAGCGCAGGCTCACCAAAAAATTTGTCTGCTCCCTGCGATTCCAGCGCGAGCAGGTTTCGCTGAATTGTTCCGGCGCTGGCAGCGGAAATATTCCCGTATTGAGTTTTGAATTGCTCGGCGTTGTCGGCGACGTATTGCAGCATTGCGCGCAGATCCTTAAGGTCAAGAAGGAGCAATCCGTTATCATCGGCGATTTTGAAAACCATGTTTAGCACGCCCGCCTGGGTGTCATTCAAGTCGAGTAACCGGCCGAGCAGCAGCGGGCCCATTTCCGAGACCGTCGCGCGCACGGGATGTCCTTGTTCGCCAAACACGTCCCAGAACACGACCGGGCAGGCTTCGCCGGTGAAATTGTCGATCTTTAGCTCCTTTGCCCGCTCGACGACTTTCGGGTTGTTTGCGCCTGGCTGGCTCAAGCCGGCAAGATCACCTTTGACATCCGCCATGAAAACGGCCACCCCGCGCGCACTGAAATTTTCTGCGAGCGTTTGCAGAGTCACTGTTTTCCCTGTGCCCGTTGCGCCGGCAATCAAACCGTGGCGGTTCGCCATTTTTGGCAGCAAAAAAATCGGCTCCTTGGATTGTGCGATGAGGATGGGCTCGGTCATGACGCGGAGTTATCATTGCCAACGGCACGTCGAATGTCCAGCGCTGGTCGCGAAAAGGAAGTCAGGCTGCTAGCCTGACTCGGCGACCGAGCTGCTACCCCGCGCTCGGGCCAATTCGGCAGGCTGGCGGCCTGGCAGCCGAGTCAGCCAAGCTGGCTGACATCCTGCAAGAGAGGCTACCTGCGCTCAGTAGAGATACGGTTTCGAGAGTGGAAAAGCGTTTCTGATCAATTCGATGCGCGGCTCGGCACCGGGAGCGACGATCACTTCCACTACATCGAAGCGGAAAAGTATATCCGGGTTCTCCAGCATACGAAGCCACGCGAGCGCGCCCCGTGAAATTCGCTTCTGTTTTGCGCGGTCCACCGCTTCCAGTGGCCGGCCGAAGTCTTCGCGCGTCCGCGTTTTAACTTCAACAAATACAAGAGTGTCCTTGTCGCGGCACACGATGTCGATTTCGCCGCCGCTGCGCCCGCGGAAATTGCGGAACAAAATTTTGTAGCCGCTACGCTTCAGGAATCGGCATGCTAGTTTCTCGCCGCGTGCGCCGCGCAGAAGATGGCCGGATTTGGACGATTTGATCCAGGGCAAGAAGCGGCTGCGCCACTGGCTCGAAAGATCGGCGATGGATCGGGCAAGGGCCGAATTCATGGAGCTTCAAAAGATGCAGTTCTGTTCCGTAACCTTTGTGCTGGCTGAAACAATACTGGGGAAATTGCGCACAAAAGTCACGCATGATCCGGTCGCGTGTGACCTTGGCGATCACGCTAGCCGCGGCAATGCTCAAGCTGATGCAATCGCCATCGATAATTGCCGTTTGCGGAAGCGGAAAAGGAATTACCGGCAAACCGTCAATCAAAACATGCTCCGGCGGTTCGAGCAACGCTTCAATGGCGAGCCGCATCGCACGGTGACTCGCTCGGAGGATGTTGATCCGGTCGATCTCAACTGAATCGACAATACCAATGGTCCACCTGATTTCAGGATTCGAGATCAGCTCGCCATAAATTTCCTCGCGCAATTCCGACGCAAGCTGCTTGGAATCGTTGAGACGACGATGCCGAAATCTCTCCGGAAGAATCGCCGCAGCGGCAACAACCGGTCCGGCTAGTGCTCCACGCCCGGCCTCATCAATTCCCGCAATGCGAGAGACTCCTGTGATGCGGAGTTTTTTCTCGTAACGCAACCCGCAACGCCGATACGCCATCGGCGCAAATGTTCAGCAGATTTGCGTGAAGTTACAAGTGACGAGTGGCAAGAAAAATTTCGGTAGGGCGCGTCACTCCGTGCGCGCCGAAGCAAACGGCACGGGAGTGCCGTCTCTACCAGGAGGGGCAGAAGTTATCCGTAGATTGCGCAGATTCTCACAGATTTTTTGGGGAGCAGAATTCCTTCCGGAAATCTGCGAAATCTGTGGAGAAAATAATCCGCGCGTTTTATTCGCGAACGGCTGTCGATTCCTTGCCCTTGCGGCTGCGAAGATAATTTAATTTCGCGCGGCGAGCGCGACCTTGCTGTTCCACTTCCACTTTTGCCACGCGAGGGGAGTGCAGCGGAAAAACCCGCTCGACCCCCTCCCCGTAGGATATCCGGCGCACGGTGAAAGTTTCGTTGAGCCCGCGACCCTTTCGGCCAATGACTATCCCCGCAAAGATCTGGATTCGCTCCTTATCTCCTTCCACCACGCGCGTGTGCACACGCACGCTATCGCCAACAGAAAATGTTTTGGGGTCGCTCTTCTGCTGTTCCTTCTCAATCACATCGATGACCTGATTCATAAAAAGCTTCTATTATTGGCACGTGCCGGAACATAGACCTCCGGTCTATGCGCCCAGCAGAGTTGGACC
>JBLMXH010000116.1:0-13616 GCA_050257685.1 Nitrospirota bacterium | reverse complement strand
AAAAGATTCCCGCGCCAATGACTGCGCCGATGCCAATGCAGGTCAGCGCGAGGGGTCCCAGCGTCCGCTTCATCTGTCGGTCCGGTGCCTCTGCTTCGGCGATCAGGTGATCCGGACTTTTAGTTCTGAATAGTTGAAGTGCCACCGGGCGAGATCGTCTCATCAAGCGGTTCGCGTGGTCAATCGAAAGCTTTTGGCAAGGGAGCGCGAGCGTGCACCTGCTTGTAGTGAGTCGACGCGGACAAAATAGTTTTGTAGCATCGGTGGTGTATGTCGGATGAACCGGCAAAAATCATCCTCGGTGACACGGCAATCAGTGCATTCGAAGGAACTCCGGGCCGGCGCCGGTTAGGCCGAGGAAAAGATACTACTTCACCCCTGACGCACTGCGAAAACTGCGGCGCACAGCTGCAGGGGCATTGGTGCGCTCAATGCGGTCAGCCAGCGATCGAGTACCGCCGCTCTTTCCGGTACGTTGTCGCTGATCTGCTGAACGAGTTCCTGAATTGGGATTCAAAATTCTTTACCACGATCGCGCTTCTCATCTTAAAACCGTGGCGTCTCACAAATGAGTTCCTCGCCGGCAAGCGCGTCCGCTACGTGAATCCGCTGCGGCTGTATCTGCTCGCCAGCATCTTATTCTTCTTTGCGGTGAATTACGGAGCGAAAGACATACACGTTGACCCGACGAAATTTCCCGAAGAAAAACGGGCGAAGGTTGCCGCAGCAATCGCAGACAAGCGCGGCGAGATCGAAAAGGAGCTGAACAAGGATAACCTCACTCCAGAGCAACGGCAGAAAGTGCAGAAAGCGCTGGATTACCTAACGAAGCCTTCTGCAGCGACCACACCAACGCCTCAACAAATACAGTCAGGCGCACCGGCGCCAAACGCATCAGCGACAGCCGAATCAGGTCAGCAAACGTACGGTCCGGTGGGAGATCGGCCCTTCGTAGTTTTTGACGATGCGAAATCCACCACGCCGTTTGAGCGCTGGATCGAAGGTCGAGCCAAAGAGAAGATGGGCGAACACGGAACGAAGATGGGGCTTTTTATCAGCACCCTGTTCAGCAACCTGCCCTACATGATGTTGTGCTGCATCCCGCTGTTCGCTTTTGTATTGAAAGTTCTCTACATCCGCCACCGTCTTTTTTATATCGACCACCTGATCTATGCCTTGCACATTCACAGCTTCTTCTACGCGGCGGTCATGCTGATCGTGCTGGCGACAATCGGGCTCACTCATTTCGCGCCGGGTGGAATTGCGGGATGGCTGATTACGCTCCTATGGATTGCATTCGTGACACAAATTTTTCTGTCCATCCGCTTTGTGTACCGCCAGGGCTGGTTCTTCACCATTTTTAAGTTCCTTTTCGGCGGGTTTGTGTATCTGATGGTCCTCGTATTCGCACTGGCGATCACCTTTTTCGCCACGCTTGTACTACCATGAAACGAATGATCCTCCTCCTGTTTGCTCTCGCAGCGTCTTCCGGTTCAATTTTTTCCGGCGATCGGCAAATCGCATTTGAACGGGACGAGGCTGTCTGGATAGCCAATCTCGACGGCACGGGTGAGAAGAAAATTGCGGATGGCATTTTCCCTGCGATCTCGCCGGATGGAACTCGCGTCGCATTTAACACGACCGAGAAAACAAGCGACACGACTTATGCACGTCACATCGCGGTGGTCGAGGTTACTACGGGAAAAATTGATGTTTTCAAAAATATCCCCAGCGACAATTCGTATTACCCAAGCTGGACGGCTGACGGAAAACAAATCCTTTTCACCACACGTCCGCACGAAGTTTGGGATCTTGCGGTGGTGAATTCAGACGGCACAGACTTTCACGTCCTTAAGCCCGGTGTGCAAAATGAAGTGACACGTTACTCGCCAGTTTGGGCACGCGATGGCCAATCGGTTTTTTGCGAGGACATGTCTAGAATCTACCAGATCGGCCTCGACGGCACGGTGCGCACGCAATGGAAAATCGAAAAGATCGTGCCAAACGGGGATATGAGCGGTGATGGTCGCATCGATGTGTCACCTGATGGAAAGCGATTGCTTCTCAGCATCGACATGGGCGAAGAATCGGGACGCAAAAATTGGGACGCGCCGGTGCCGGCGCTTTGGTCCTTTGATATTCAATCGAAAAAGGCGATCAGGCTCACGGCAAAAAATTTGTTTGGCTGGGATGGAGTTTGGCTAGACAACGACAACGTTCTTTTTCTCAGCCGGGACGTCGACGAAAAGGAAGATTCAATTTATCGAATGTCCACCGATGGGAAAAACCTGAAACTCCTCATCAAGAATGCGCGGTTTCCAAGCGTGAGCGCCCCGAGTGGATGACACAGTCGATCGTTACAATCTCTCTTTGCCTCGCGTTTTCCACGCTTGTTAACGCCGCGGAGCGGAGGATCGCATACGACCGCAACGGAAACATCTTCGTTGCTAATGCTGACGGTACGCATTCAAAGAAAATTGCGGAGGGCGACTGGCCAGAAATTTCACCGGACGGCACACGCATCGCGTTTAACACAGAAGGCGACGCGAAGAATCGCCCGGGTCCTGAGCGTCACATTGCAATCGCCGATGTTGCCACCGGTAAAACCACAGTTGTACCGAATATTCCAAGCGATAACTGTTTTGGTCCTATCTGGTCGCCGGATGGCAAACAGCTCGCTTTTTCAATAATGACAGAGAGTACGTGGCACCTCGGCTTGGTGAACGCCGATGGCTCCGGGTTTCGGATTGTGAAGAATGCAGAGCTCAAGCCCGATGCGTTTGGCGCGCCAGAATGGGCACGCGATGGCAAATCGATCTTCTGCCATGACCTCGACAACATTTATCAGATCGATCTCGATGGAAATGTTCTGAAAAAATGGGAGCTCTCGAAAATTTTGACTGACGCGAGCATGAATAGCGGTGATCGACTTAGCATATCGCCGGACGGCAAGGCTCTGCTCATGGATGTCGATTGTGGCTCGGAGCACGAGCGTAAAAACTGGGATGGTCCGCAGCCCGCGATTGAGAGGCTCGATCTCAGCGCTGACAAGGCGGTGCGCGTTTCGGGCAAAGACGACTATGTTTGGGAGCCGTTCTGGCTAACCGCGAACGAATTCCTTTGCATCATGCAAAAGGAGAACGAGAACGAGCCGTCGATTTATCGAATGTCGCTGGACGGCAAAAATCCGAAGCTAATCGTCAAACACGCGCGAACGCCGACCGCGAGCGCTCCGTAGAAATTACGTTCAAAGAACTAATCGGAGATTCTTCGCTTCGCTCAGAATGACAATCGTCTTATGGGCTGTCTCCCTAACTCAGCACCTCCCGCGCTTTCGTTAGGGCCTCGTTGATCTTAGTAATGTCTTTTCCTGCGCCCTGCGCGCTCTCCGCACGACCGCCGCCTTTCCCGCCTACAATGGGCGCAATTTGTTGGATCAACTTGCTTGCCTGAAACTTTGCCGTCAGCCCCGAAGGAACGTAAGCGATCAAAGCGACTGATCCGCCTCGGCTGCCGGCAAGGAAAATCGGACCTTTGAACCTGGATTTCAACGTGTCAACGATTGCCTGGAGAAGTTTTCCGTCTGCATCCGGTACTTCCGCGACGCAGAAATTTTTTTCGGCATCCGAGCGCGCCAGTTCGCCGGCGATTTGAGCAGCCCTGCTCTTTAGTTCTGCCTCTGCAGATTTCGCCGTTTTCTTCTCCCACTCTCGAATCTCCGCATCCAGTTTTTCGAGATGCGTCGCCCGGGCGTCTATCTGTTTCAGCATTTCGGTTGTTCCTACATCATCTTGGAAAGCCGGCAGCGCCGCGATGTCTCGTTTTTTGCGGGCGAGCATCTCAAATTTTTCATGTTGCCGCGCCGCCTCCTGCCGGGCCCACGTCCGAGCGGCGTCGCCGGCGACTGCTTCAATGCGTCGGGTTCCGGCCGCGATAGCTTCTTCTTTGACGATACGAAACGCCCCGATCTCGCCTGTAGATCTCACGTGCGTACCGCCGCAGAGCTCCATGGAATAACCGTTGAGCGCACCAGGCGCTCCGCCGATTTGCAGCACGCGAACTGTGTCACCGTATTTCTCGCCAAAAAACTGGATGATGTCTTTCCGCTGTTTGGCCTCGGCGAATGGAATTTCGGTCCACGAAACCGGCGTATTCTCTGCAATTTTTTCGTTCACCAATTTTTCAACATCGCGCTTTTGTTGCGGCGTGAGCGGCGCGCTGGAAAAATCGAACGTTAGTTTGTCGGGTCCGACATAGCTCCCTTTTTGGGAAGCATCGCGCGAAACTACTTTGTGCAGTGCCCAGTGCAACAAATGGGTAACCGTGTGATGTCCCTGAATCAATTTGCGCCGATCGGCATCCACTGAGATACGCACCGCTTCGCCCGGCTCCGGTGCGCGGCCGTCCACGACCTTTGCACGATGAACAAAAACGTCGCCGCGCTTTTGGGTATCGACGACGCGCAACTGACCCACTTCGGTCCAATCGTGTCCGGGAACGTGAAGCAATCCTCGGTCGCCAACCTGTCCGCCCATCTCGGCATAGAACGGCGTCCGATCGAGAACGATGTTCACTTCGCCGGGTTGCTTGCCGGGCAACACTGTTTCGACAACCGATTCCGCCTCGAAAAAATCGTATCCGAGAAATTTAGTCGGCTCTACGTCGAGCTCGCCTTCTTCGACACTGATTTCCTCTTTCTTCTGTGCCTTTCGCGCGCGTTCTCGCTGCTGGTCCATCAATCTCTCGAAACCGGCAACATCCACAGTGAGTCCACGTTCGCGCGCCATCAATTCGGTGAGATCCAGCGGAAAACCATAGGTATCGTAAAGCTTAAACGCGAACTCGCCGGAAATCGCGCGAGGAGATTCGCCTCGCTCGGGAGCGCCCGCTTCCAGCGGGCTGTGTTCGGCATCCTGCCGAATACGATCATCCCAAGTCCAAAGCCATGCATATTCTTGATTTTGATCGGCGACATAGTCTGTCCAAGCATTGCGACAGATGTAGCGATACTTCTTTTCAACCTCTGCATCCGATCGCATCAGGCGATCGAAGCTCTCCTTTTGCCAAACGGATTGCCCTTCATTTTTCTCCATCTTATTGATTTCGTTTGCGGTAAATGACTTAATGGAATGCATCAATTCGCCCACCGACCAGAAAATCGGCTTATCCGCAGGACCTCCGTTTTTGACCCACGGCCGGAACAGGACATGGACGTGGTCGGGCATGACACAAACAGCAAACAAATCGTAACGCTTTTGATCAAAATAACGGAAGGCGTTCAGAACGATTGATCGCGCTTCGGGCGAGAGGACACGCCGATTTTGGGTAGTGAATGTCACGTGGTAAATCCCGTGCGGACGATCGTAGTGGGGCAGACGCCGTTTTGTGTAGCGAACGCTCAGCGTGGATCCGTCCGGCAGGATGCCGGACGCTGCACGCTGGAAGCGTGCGCTCCCACCGCCCGCGCTCCCACAAATACTTGCAACCTCGCGTTCGAATAGCTCGATTCCTCTATCGAGCGTTTTGTTAAAGGCTTCTTCTTCGCGGCGGATTATTTCTTTGATCTTTAATTGCTGTGCCCGGATTTCCGGGAAGACGTCGCCCATCGTTTTCGCCAGGACCCCGACCAGTTTGTAGAAGAACGGCTCGTGAAAACCAAGTGTGCGGCCATACCGGACGGCGCGGCGCAAGATCCGACGCAAGACATAACCGCGGCCTTCGTTTGAGGGAATGATTCCGTCAGCAATTGCGAACGAAAGCGCACGGATATGATCGGCGATGACGCGGAACGCGATGTCGATTTTCTCCTGCTCGTTCTGATGTTGTAAGGCGGCTGTGTCAGCCGCCGGCGTCTCACAGAGACGCCCTAGAGTTGGTAGCGTGCTGGCGTATCTTTTGCCGCTCAATTTTTCGATCTCGTCAAAAATCGGGCGGAAAACGTCGGTCTCGTAATTCGAAGTCGTTCCGGAAAAATCGGCGAGATTATTCGTGCCCTGGATAATTGCGACCGCGCGCTCGAAACCCATTCCAGTGTCGACGTGACGCGCAGCTAGCGGCACGTAATCAATCTGGCCGGGGTCACTGCCCCCGGCTGCAGGCTGCGCATTGAACTGGATGAACACCAGGTTCCAGATCTCGATACAACGCGGGTCGCCTTTATTCACGAGCGCGCCACGTGTGTCGCCGTCTGCCGTTAGATCCATGTGCACTTCCGAGCACGGCCCGCACGGGCCGGTATCGCCCATCATCCAGAAATTGTCGGCCTTGCCGCTGCTGAGAACGTGGACTTTTGGATCGAGATCGGCTTCGCGAAACAGATGAGCCCAGTGGTCGTACGCTTCCTGATCGAACTCGCTCGGCTCCCCGGGACCGGGCTGATAAACCGTCGCGTAAAGGCGCTGGGCCGGGAATTTCCAGAGTGCAACCAGCAATTCCCACGCCCATTCGATCGCTTCCTTTTTGAAATAATCGCCGAAGCTCCAGTTACCGAGCATTTCGAAAAAGGTGTGGTGATACGTGTCGAGCCCGACGTCTTCCAGATCGTTATGTTTTCCTCCAGCGCGGATGCATTTTTGCGTGTCGACCACGCGCGCCGGTTTCCATGCCGCCTTTTGTTGGCCGAGAAAAATCGGCACGAACTGGTTCATGCCGGCATTCGTGAAAAGCAGATTCGGCGCGTCAGGAAGAAGCGATGACGATGGCACAACGGTGTGCTTTTTCTCGCGAAAGAAATCGAGAAATGATTGTCGTATCTCAGCCGACGTCATGGGTAACTACGAATAAACACGAATTTCAGGAAACCTGAAACCGCCACTGGGTCTGTTGGTAGCTGTTTACTCGCCGCTGCGTTCTGCGGAAAGTTACTCTTTGTCTTCGTCCAGCTTCACTTTGACGGCAGCCTCGATCTCGTCGTAAAGCGCCTTGTCGTTCTTCAAGACCTCTTTTGCGGCATCCCGGCCCTGCGCAAGCTGCGTGCCTTTGTAGTTCAACCAGGAACCGCGCTTCTCGATGACTTGTTTTTCCAACGCCACATCGAGAAGAGCGCCGGCTGACGAGATTCCCTCGTTATACATGATGTCGAATTCTGCCTCGGCAAAAGGCGGTGCTACTTTGTTCTTCACAATTTTGACGCGCGTGCGGTTACCCGTCACGACGCCGTCGGTCTGCTTAATTGCGCCGATTCGGCGGATATCGACTCGCATACTGGCGTAAAACTTTAAAGCTTTGCCACCAGGAGTGGTCTCCGGGTTCCCGAACATCACGCCGATCTTTTCGCGAATTTGATTCGTGAAGATGCAGCAGGTCCGCGCTTTAGAAATGAGGGAGGTAAGCTTGCGCAGGGCCGCACTCATCAAGCGCGCCTGGGCGCCGACGGTTGTATCACCGATTTCGCCTTCCAGCTCCGCTCGAGTAACCAGCGCAGCCACGGAGTCGAGGACGATCACGTCCAGGGCGTTGGATCGCACGAGCGTTTCGCATATCCGCAAGGCTTCCTCGCCGGAGCTGGGCTGCGAGACGAGTAGATCGTCAAGGTTCACGCCCAGTCGTTTTGCGTAACCGGGATCCAGCGCGTGCTCGACGTCGATAAAAGCCGCAAGACCCCCGGCCTTTTGCGCTTGAGAGATGACCGTAAGTGCCAACGTCGTTTTCCCGGATGATTCCGGGCCGAAGATTTCGACTATTCGTCCACGCGGAAATCCACCGACCCCAAGGGCGCGATCGATCAAGATGTTTCCAGTCGGGATGACATCGATGTCGACGATCCTTTCCCCGCCCAAACGCATGATCGCACCTTCCCCGTAGTCTTTCGCGATCTGCTGAATCGCTAAATCGAGGTTCTTATTTCGAGCGGCAGCCAGTTTGTCGGCGGCTGTTCTTTCTTCGGTCTTTGTCGCCATATCAGGAAGAATCTAACTACGACGCACGCGAGCGTTCGCCAAGCACAAAAGCGATAGCCGTCGACCGACGGACACGAAAAAGGCCGCGAGCGTGCGGCTCGCGGCCTTAAAACTTCGACGGTTCTGATTCGTTTACGAAACAGTAATCTTGCGGGGCTTTACGTGCTCGGCTTTCGGCAGAGTCAACCTCACGAGCCCCTGATCGATCTTCGCGCTAATTTTGCTCGCCTCGATTGATGGATCGAGCTCGAACATGCGCCGGAAATTTTCCGGACGCGATTCGCGATGAATCAGCGTTCCTTCCGGCGAGGGAAGCGACCGCCGTCCCACGATCGTCAGCTCGTTATTTTCGACTGAGATCTCAAGGCCATCCTTTTTCACGCCCGGCATCTCAATCTCGAGCATGTAGCCATCGCCAATTTCCGTGACGCTGGCAGGCGGCGTAACAAACTGCTCCGCCTGGCCGCGCGCAGGTTCACGAGTTTCTCGGGTTAAAGTGTTCATAGTAAAATTCCTTTCAGTTTCCTGGTTTTAGCTCACCTGGATTTGTTTTGGTTTTGCTTCCTCAGCTTTGGGCAATGTCACCCTGAGAATTCCATCCTGGTAAGTGGCACTGACCTTACTGGCATCGACACGTGTCGGGAGCGAGATGCTCCGGCGGAATGTACCGACATAGCGCTCAGTGCGCTGAGCGCTTTCGCCGTTGTTGCTCTCGCTTTTGCGCTCGCCGCTGATCGTCAGCGTCCCGTCATGCAAAGAAATCTCGATGTCTTCCTTGCGCATTCCGGGCAGCTCGACGACGGCCACGAAATGGTCGCCACTCTCGTAAAGATCGAGTGCAGGTGACCACCCAGTAAAAAGCTGACCCGTCCGACCAAAACCGGACCAGAACGGCATGTCAAAAAACGAGTTCAACTCGTCCCGCAGATTGCTCCAGCGATCCATCGCCGACCACGGCGCTAAATCAGAAGCTTGATAACGAATTAGGTTCATAATTTTGAAATCTCCTTTGTTGGATTGATGATTTAAGTTCTAGAATTTAATTAGCTCGCGTCGTGCCAAAAAAGCAGGCAGCAAGCACGTCTCGTAAAACTGAGAACCACAGCGATTTACCCGAAAACCTGTTCGCCACCTGCAAAGTCAGGCTGGTCTAATTGGCACAAATGAACCGCAAACACCTCAGTTGTGGAGACAAAATTTCACTGTTCTTGTCCGCCTACGCACCCGATGGCTTGACAATTTTATCGTGAACCAGTTACGAGTCGCATTGTGACCTCGTTGAGCGAAAGTCGCTCCGAACTCGATGCGATGATCGCCGACATCGAGCTTACATTGGTAAGTATTATTCAAGGTGTCGCGCTCACGGTGCTGATCGAAACATCACGTGAGTCGATTGCGAAATTCGACTGGATAATGTGGCCGTACGTGCTCTCCGGCCTGATCATCATCCTCGTCTTCTGGTCGCGTGTTGTGCTGCACATTCTTACTGTCATTCGGTGGCCGTTAGAGTTCGGGCACAATTTCCTCTATATTGCCTGCGCGCTGGTGGAAGCGTTTTCGTTCGCACAGCTTGGCAACCCTGAGCGCTGGTTCTCATTCGTAGCCGCATTTCTCGCGGTTGGCTGGTTGCTGTTCGCGTATGATCTGCGCCTGATTCGCATGCGAGTGCTCGATCGCACGGGAGATGTCAGCAATCGGCTGTACACGCTCCTAAAACGCGATCAGTGGCTCAACCTCGGATTGTTGTTGCCTGCTTTCTTTCTGGTGAATGTCAGCTGCGCGGGGGCAATTCGTTTGCGGCCCGAGTTTTTTCTCGGCCAAAATGGACATGTTTTGCTAGTCGCACTGCAACTGATCGCTTTCGGAGGATACCTGTCATACGTCGTGATCTTTTATTCCAAGCTCGCGCCGTTGATTGCAAAGGCGCGTGCGGAATGGCGAGCAAAAAGCCGTGCCGGTGAGACTTCCGCTTAGCTGAGGAGCCATTCGAAGTTGAGCGTTTCATTCTGTTGCACGCTCATCCGATGTTTCAGGTGATGAAAGGTCGTCCGTCACGTCAAGTAAGTTGTCATGAATTTTGGTGGGTGATCGGCTTCTGCACCTTCGCCGCTGTCCGGGTGCTGCTTTTCTCGGCTGCTTTTCCGTTTTTCAACAACGTCGATGAACGGCGACACTTCGACGTGGTTATTAAATACGCTGAGGGCCATGTGCCGCGTGGACCGGAGTTCATCTCCGCGGCAACGCTTCCTTACCTTTCCCATTACGCATCGCCCGAGTTTCTCTCACCGCCGGAAAACTTTGAGGGCGGCTATTTCGGACCGATGTGGAAGCACCCTGCCGAAGAAGTCGCGCCGACGATTGCACGAATCGAAGAGATCTGGGGTCGCACACCTAACCAGGAATGCTCGCAACCGCCGCTGTATTACGTTGTGGCTGCGGCTTGGTTTCACGTCGGTCACTGGGTGGGCATCAAAGGCGGTAGTACGCTGTATTGGGTTCGACTTCTCAACATCGCGTTGATAGCCGCGCTCGTTTGGCTGGCCTATGTAGCGGCCCGACTGATGTTTCCCGAGCAGGTTGCGCTGCGACTTGGGGTTCCGCTTCTGATCGCCGCGATGCCGCAAGACGCATTTTACGGAATCAACAACGATGTCCTCTCGCCAATTTGTTTCGGGCTGGTGTTCATCTGTCTGATCAAGTGGTTTTCCCAGGACGAACCGAGCGTTTCTCTCGGAATCGCAACCGGTTTATCTATCGCCGCGGCGTATCTCACCAAGCTCAGCAACCTGCCACTGTTATTGGTAGCCGGTGCCGCCATTGTGTGGTGGTGCATCGTCGAGACTCGAGCCGGAAAACTTCGCAAAGTGATGCCGCTCATTGGGCTGGCAGTTTGTGCCGCCGCTCCGGTCGCTGCGTGGCTTGTGTGGATGAAAGCGCATTTTGGCGATTTCACAGGCGCCACGTCGAAAGCGCAATTGCTTGGATGGACAAACAAGCAGTTCTCGGACTGGTGGTCGCATCCAATCTTTACCGCTCCGGGAATCTGGACGTTCCTTTCCGAACTAATTGCCAGCTTTTGGCGTGGTGAATTTATGTGGCATGCCAAGCTCATCGGTTTCAAAGGATTGGATTTATTTTATGTCCTTTCCTCCATTGGCCTGGTTCTCATTGCAGTCATTTCGCTCGCCCGCGCGCGCGGCAAGAACACCGGTGCAGCACAACGCCGCCTGCTTTGGATCGCAGTAATCTGCGTGGTCGTAACCATCATGTTCCTCGCAGTCTTATCGCTGCAGTTCGATTTTGGTGCCTGCATTAACCCTTCCCGCGAGCGGCCTTACTTTTTCCAGGGACGCCTGATGCTCGGCGCGCTGATCCCTTTCGCAACGGTTTATGTGTACGGGTTAAGTTGCCTTCTCCGGAACAAATCCAATCTTGTGCTCGGAGCCGTGGGCGCCACTGTCATTACCATCACGTTCTTGGAAGTTTTAGCGAATCGCATCGCCTTCACCAGCGCGTACAATTGGTTCCACATGTGAAGGCAGCTCAAGTTTGCTGTCCAGATAGAGCACTACGAAGGCGATCCCCACCAACGGCTGAAGAATTTTTTCGATGATGCTCAAGACGAAAGCTGCAGTATTAAAACCGCTGGCTTTCTGCGCTTCGGTCAGTTGTTGTAGCAGCGCCTGCGGGTCCTGCGTCGTCATGAATTGATTGAAATAATCGTGCAGGATTCCCCATTGCGCACCGAGCGTAATCGCCAGCACAACCGCAAACCAGATCGAGGCGATGAATGCACCCCGCCATAATGGGCGCTGAAACCGGCGGAGATCGCGTCCGCTGCGCGCCAAGTCCCGACTTTCACGCAAGGAATCGATGAATCCCGCGTTCTCGAGAACGGTAAACTGCTGCCAAAACAGAACGTTCACAAAAAAACGCCCGAACATCCAAACCTGCAGGATGAGCAAAGCCATCGCGACGAGTGCCAGCAACACCGACGACCCGGCGGCAAGAGCCATCGCCGCAATCGCCAAGCCGAACACCATCAGTAGGAAGAACACGCCATAAACGAAGATGCACAGTGCGGCGACTCGCGGCCAAAACCTCACTGCTTCATTGAGTACCCCGACCAGACTGAATCGGTTTCCGCGAACAATTTCAGCGGAAAGAATTTGGATTCCCGCGATGTAAACGGGCCACATCACAATCGAAATAATGAACATTAGAAAGGCGAACCCCGCGCCGACAACCGAGAGCACATCGACATTCGAGCCCTGCGGCGGTTGGACGAGCGCGGTTGTTAACTGGCTGGCTATGGACGGCAGCAACACGAGCGATGTGAGGCCGAGAAACTGGAAAAAACCTTTCCGATAAATCCGAACGGTCTCGGTTAAAATTTCAGCAAACGTGCGGCGGGAGAGTTGCACAGGGGGCTGGGTGACAGGACCGGCGAATAGGACCGGCGGTGGCACACTGAAGAGCCCGGGGATTTCCGCTGCCGTTGCCCAAGCGTCAACGTTAGCTCGGCGCGCCTCATTGGCCGCAAGCAATCGACCCTCCGCTTTCCACTCACGGAGAGTGTCGATATTGACTGGGCCGTACTCCCTGCCCTGCACACGCACGATCCATTCTTCTTCGCTCACCCCTTGATCATCCAGCATCATGCAGTCAGAATCCAGCATTAGCCTGCAATGAAACTGCTGCTGATCGACGGTCATTACTACGTCTACCGGTCGTTCTTCGCCATCCCGAATCTCTCAAATTCTCGAGGCGAACCGACTAATGCCATTTTCGGTTTTACGAAAACGCTGCGGCTGATGATGAAACATTTGCAACCTGAATTGGGCGCGGTTGTTTGGGACGAAGGACTCCCGCAGAGGCGAGTAGAGCTACAACCCGCTTACAAGGAAACGCGCAAAGAAATGCCCAAGCCGATGGTGCCACAGCTCGACTTTATTCAGAAGCTAACCCCTCTACTGGGCTTCCGAAATATTTCGCTCCCGGATACCGAGGCGGACGATCTTATGGGTTGTTATGCCATTGCCGCCTGCAAGCGGACGGACATGGAAGTGGTGCTCGCGACAAACGACAAGGATTTGTTCCAGCTGGTGGGTCCCTGCGTGAAAGTCTACACGACTGCCAAAGCGGACCTCGCGTCGCCGAAGGATGCATTCGCCTTGCTCGGCGAAGAACAAGTGACAGCGAAATGGGATGTCCCACCCGGGCTGATTGGCGACGTGCTCGCGTTGACCGGCGATTCAGTGGACAACATCCCCGGGATCGGAATAGGTCGCAAAAGCGCCGCCGCATTGATCCGCGAATTCGGTGGCCTCAACCCATTACTGAACAGCATCGATAAAGTGAAAAGCGTGCGTACTCGGGAGAAACTCTCGAACGCTCGCGAGCAGATATTGCAGAACCGGAAAATGGTCGATCTGGATTGTGAGATGGAGTTGCCTGTCGGGATCGATCAGCTACGAATCGCGCCTGATTATCCCGCCCTGATAGCGGCGTTGGAAAAATGTGAGTTTAAATCGCTTCTTCAGGAAGTGCGCGACGAAGCAGCCAAGGTTCGGCCCGCGGTGCAGAGAAATCTTCTGTAAACAACGAGCGTCCCTGCGGGTAGTACCCCGGGCTGCGTTGTTTGCCGCTTCTGTAGCCGTCGTCCTATGGGCGACGCAGCACGCGGGCATTTACGATATTGGAGCTTCCCACAGGGAA
>JBLMXH010000115.1:0-7710 GCA_050257685.1 Nitrospirota bacterium | reverse complement strand
CGCGTACGCTGATTGGTGAACCCTGACTCAGCAACGCATGCAACCGCGCGTAATGAATGATCGTCGAATCGGTAGCAAGAATCGCTGATTTGACCGGCGGATGACCTGCGTAAGAGAGACGTCGATGGAGAGACACCTGGATAACGTATTTGAAGTTAAGATCGACTTCATCTGCTGCCAGCGTATCAGCAAATCGATTAAACGGCTGTTTCAGTTTGGCTTCGAGATCTCCGAGCGCTGAGACAACCTGGTTAATCATCGCCTCGTTCAACACACCGCGCGGTCTGTGAACAAATAGATGAATGTCGTCGTGAAATTCGACATCAGGTGGGAAGCTCATGAGCTCTTTCTTTCGTTCCGGCGCTTTTTTAAGGTCATCTCTTTTGAATTGGCCGCCAAGTGCGAATCTCAAACTTTACTTATCAGTCGCGTAGCGACCATCGATCACAAACCTCTGCCGAGGGCGAACGAAACGAGATGGGAACAAAGAAATAACACACGCTATTTCTAGCGGCTGTGAATTTGATGCGCGGGACGAGGCCAAGAATGATTTCCAGTCGTTCTTCAATCTTACGTTACCCAGGTCTTTCCTGACCGGCCCGGCGTCCCTATTCTGTGTTCGTCTTTTTTTCCGCTGCTCTGCGGATCAACCGCCAGACAATGATACAGAGCAATGAACCGACAAAAGCTGAGATGAGGTCTTCAAAGGTGATCTTGATCTCGGCAAGGTGGAGATCAATGTGAAACAACCAGAAAAGAAAACCGCCGACCAGCGCACCGAGCATCCCGATGCCCATGTTGCTCCAGAACCCGAACCCTCGCTTACTAAATGTCATCACACGCCCGGCCAGGGTCCCAGCCAAGGCGCCGACGATCAACCAGACAACGATTTTGCCAATCGTCATCGTTCAAATCCTTTGTTTTAGAACAACGTGCAGCTTGGAAACGTGGCTAGTGCGGTCACCACCAGAACGCTCGTGGACCCCATGCTCCGTACCAACCGTAGGCGGCTGCACGGTCCATAGCCACTGCGGTGTAATAATCCTGGGCAATCTGCTGCTGAACAGCCAACTGTTGATAACGTTGGTATTCCGGTTCACGGCCGATGTAGGCGACGCCTGCTTTCTCGTCTTTATACACGTAGAACGTGTGTCCTTTCACGACTGCACGCTCCACCTTGTAAGGTGGCAAAGCGGCATACATCTGCTGTTGCTTCGGTGTTTGAGGCGTACGCACGCGGAATCCAGCCGCACTCAGCAGGGATGTTGTATTTCCTGACTCCATCCCGGCGCAACCGCCGATAGAAATTGCCGCTGCTGCTACTGCAAAGATGAGAATGACTTTTAGTTTTGATTGTTGCGTTTTCATAACCGTGCCTGGTTTAACTGAATTGAGCGGGTGTTGTCGAGGCCAAAGTACCTCTCCATATTTCCCAACCGGTGCAGGTGATTACTTCGCCGCAATTTGCGACGGTGATTTCACGCAGCGAAAGCCGAGATGATTTGTGCCCGTGTTCACTTCACCTTTGCCGCGCGTCCCGACGATGTAGCGAGAACAATATTGCTCGTTGCAAAGGAACGACCCGCCGCGATGAACACGCTTTTTCTCGTTAGGCTCTGCTGGGTCAAACGGCAAATCCGGTCCCTGTGGATTACGCGTGACTCCGCCTTTGTCTGCAAGCGTCTGGTAGTAATCAGGGCGATACCAATCGCTGCACCATTCCCAAACGTTCCCGGCCATATCGTACAGCCCATAGCCATTCGGTGGGAATGATTTTACCGGCGCGATCCCGGCGTAACCGTCTTCGCCGGCATCTTTCACCGGAAACTGTCCCTGCCATGTATTAGCCATCCATTTGCCGCCGGGACGAAATTCGTCGCCCCACACATATGTCTTTCCTGATAAACCGCCGCGTGCAGCGAATTCAAACTCCGCTTCGGTCGGCAAGCGTTTGCCCGCCCACTTTGCGTAAGCTTCGGCGTCGGGATACGCGATGTGCACGACAGGGTAATTTTCCTTGCCTTTGATATCACTTTCCGGCCCAAGCGGGTGACGCCAGTTCGCGCCTTTGACGTAACTCCACCACTGATAATGATTGTTGAGCGGAACTTCGTGATCCGTTGGCGCAAACACGACCGCACCTGCCACGAGGTTCTCCTCGGGTGCCGTTGGGAATTCCTCTTTTGTCGGCGTGCGTTCGGCAATTGTGACGTAATTCGTCGTCCTTACGAACTTCTCAAATTGTGCGTTTGTCACCGGAGTCGCATCCATCCAGAAACCGTCGACATAAACACGATGGACCGGCTGTGAGTCGTTCGAAGCCATCGGCATTGCATGACTTCCTTCGCCGCCCACCACTGCGCCCATCGAAAATTCCCCGCCGGAAATCCACATCATCCCTGCAGGCGTCTTCGCCGGTGGCGAATTCTTATTCGCGACAGTCGGTTGAAATTCTGGAGTTGCACAAAACGCCAGCGACTCGGGCAATAAAACTGCCGCAATAACAGCGGTTATAGCAAAGATTCTCAAGTATACGGAGAATAAGCCTTAAGTATCAGAGTTTCTGATATAGCAATTTAAGTTCAGGCCTCTGCAGGCGCGCTTTGTTCGCCCAATACATTCACTGTGTGTTTCCGATTCTTGGAGGCGTGAGGTCAGCGTCATCGTCAGTGTAAAATGTTTCGTCCGTCGGCATGAGCGGGACGTTGGCCTTCATCGCAGTCTGGCCCATATAAATGAGAGCGAGCGGCTTGGCGGCTTGCTTGGCGAGGGCTTCGAGGCGCTGCTGCATTGCGGCAACTCTGTCAGGATGGGCGCTCGCGAGGTTGTTCTTCTCGTACGGATCTTGCGCGAGATTGAAGAGTTCGACGTTCGACGGAAGTATCGTTCTCCAGACGAGCTTCCAATCGCCATCGCGAATAGCAGCGCGGAACGGCTCGATGTTATAAATAACTTCTGTCCGTGGCGACGGTTTGCCCTCGCTGATGCTTTGCCAGACATCCATTCCGTCCAAAGGTTTGCATTTGGCGGTCGATGCACCAGCAAGTTTGGCGAGTGTCGGATACATGTCCACAGCATGTATTATCCCGCCTACGGTGCTGCCCGGCTTGATATGGCCAGGCCAGTTCGCCAGCGCGCACACAAGAGTGCCTCCTTCGTAAAGCATACCCTTGCCGTCGCGATACGGACCATTGTCACAGGGAATCTCGATCCTGGATACATCAGCCATCTGACCGGTAAACATTTTGCTCTTCGTGCCGCCGTTGTCGCTTTGAAAGATGATCAGAGTGTTGTCCCGAAAACCTTTGTTGTCGATGGCGTCGACAATCCGCCCGATCTCATCGTCCATGCACGTCACCATGGCCGCATAGATCCGGCGTGTAGGCTCGGCACTATTTTTATACCGGTCGATATACTGCTGCGGCGCCTGATAAGGAGTGTGCGGCGCGTTAAAAGTCAGATAGAGATAAAACGGTTTGTTGGCATCCTGGGCTTTGATGTATTTCACCGCGTCCTCACCGAGGAGTTGGGTCGTGTAGCCTTTCTCCCGAACAGGCTTGTTGTCTCGGAACCAATCCAAAACGCCATGTTCCTCGTGCGTGAAATAATCTAGCTCGCCGATCATCGCGCCGTATTGGTAGTCAAAGCCGCGTTGCTTCGGCCAATACTTCTTGTCGGCATGACCGAGATGCCACTTCCCGATGATGGCGGTGTTGTAGCCTGCCTCTTTCAGACACTGCGGCATTAGCCATTCCGTGGTGTCCAGCCCATAACCGGCCGCGGTAGGAATGACTATCGTTTGAAGCCCATAACGAAAGGGATAGCGGCCGGTCATCAGTGCTGCGCGCGTGGGCGTGCACATTGGTTGCACATAGAACTGGGTAAATTTCGCACCCTCAGCGGCGAGCTGATCGAGGTTTGGTGTTTTGATATCCGTCGCACCGTTGAACCCCACATCCTTCCAACCCAGATCGTCTGCGACAATGTGAACGATGTTCGGCGGACGTGTGGCTTCACCGGTCGCAGATTTGTTCTCCTGCGCATGTGCTGAAAGCCCAACCGAAAGGAAGCTCATTGCCGCCGTGCAGGCGGCGAGTGTCCTTACCACATTTTCAAAGTCCATCTTTAGGGTGAGCTTGGATTTACTTAAATGTCGTGAGACAGCAACCGCCAATTCCTCTTCATTCAGGGTAGATGAGCTTTCCCGCAATTACTGGCGTAAATGGATCGCAAGCTGTGAGTGACAGCTTTCAAAAATAGTAAACGACCGTTAGTTCGACCTCATATTTCTTGCCTCCACTGCCGAGAGGCTTTTCTAATGCAGTGCTAATCACAACAGGAACTTTGGAGAGACGTTTCGCTATGCCAGCCGTTAAAGTGTGAACCCATCGATCCCCATTATCAAAATCCACCACGGTCCGATACTTTGCGCTTAGCGACCAATGCTGTGGGAGAATGAACGTGGCCGGTAATGTCATTTCCAAAAAACTTTCTGAGCGAGCATTGTCTTCTTCGGCGATCGAGCGGTTGTAGTCGGCACTGGCTGTCAGGCTGAACCATTCGGTAAAATCATGCGCAATTCCCCAGCCCCACTTCAATCGCCATACATTTTCTGCAAATGAGTAATCTGAAGCGGTATCGCCATGCAACTCAACTCCGGCGGCGGTCCTCCACCTTTCATTTAAACGCAATGCGGTACCTGTTCCGATTTCGACGTCACCCGTGCCTCCAGTGTCACAGCGATCTGTTCGTTGATAGATGAAAGGCAACTTGAAACGTATCGCCCAATCCTCGCGCTCACTAACGCGCCAGCCCCATAATCCGGTGAGCGACCAGGTCGCTTTTTTACTATCGTCTTTGAATTAAACCCAGTATGTCACCAAAGATAAAAGCGTTGCGAGCAGGGTGGGATCAATCAATTGTTTAATTTAATTTTCCGCCGTCGGTGCAGCCGGCGATTCACCTCTGGCGAGAGTCCCAAACGCGAACAACAGGATTGCAACCAGCACCGACCGCTCTGCAGTGCTCCGATGAATATTGTCGCCACGCACGAGCTGCAAAATCTATTGGATCTTAGGTGACGTGGATCTAGCCGTTGTCTTTGGAGAGGTGGGCCAGCACTTTGAGCATCGGTTCGCTGGGAATTCGCACAATGCCCGCAAAGGGGCTGTCGAGTTCCAGAATGATGTACACAGCGCAGGCGACCGAAAATGCACCGGCGATCAATGCCAAAGCGCTTGTAGAATTCGCCGGCGCCAAAAGCCCGAAACCGAGAAAGATGACCAGAAGCCACACCGCGAGCGCAATCAACAACGGCTTCGATACGGACGAAACCGCCTGCGCCTGGATCAGAACTCGCAGCTCCGCCAACTGAGCCATCAGCGAGGCTGCCTCCGTCTTAAGACCTCGTTGCGCTTCGTCCTGCGGGGCGAGATGACTTATCGCGACGTAAACAGCATCGCCTATTTTCTCGTTGGGCTTTAATTCGCCTGGCGCACGCCCATTTTCCGGCCAGGTGCTCCGGACGCCTTCCTCAATCGATTCCCGAAGTGCGCGACGTGCGTCCGCCGTTTGTGGTCCATAAAGCAAAAGTATCCGATCAAGCAAAGCGACCTTGGCGGCCATTTGCATCACTTCGCTTCGTGTGGTGTCGAAGGAGCTCTTTGCGGAACTGACGAGGAGCCCAAGAAGTATGGCTGTCATCGTACCAACAAGTCCCAGCGCGAGTTTTATGGTGTCTCTGGAATCTTCGCTGAAATGTTCCGCGGGAAGTCGTCGCCGCAGATGCGCCCCGACTAGTGTCACCCCGCTGAGAACCAGGAACAAGACGGCAGCGATACTACCGATGATCAGTTCGGCATTTCGCGCCATCATTCTACCTCGTTAGGTGTGTCAGCATGAGCTCGGAAACAAATGTTTGCTTCGAAGTTGCCACGAAACCTGATGGTGCGAAATCAGGCTAGGCAGCCGGTTCGGAATGTAATTCTCGACGCTTTTGCTGTACACCAGCAGCCGGCAGATCGGACTCCAGAAAACCGAGCGCGTGCGGCACTTTAAGAACACGCACGCCTGCTTCCCGTTGTTGCTCGACGATCTGATCGCGCAGCGCCTGCATTCGAGTCCAATGCACTTTTGGCCGGAAATGATGTTCGGCGTGGTAGCCATTGTAGAACCACGTCCAGTTATAGAGCCTGCCGTACGTGCTCACGCCCCATGCAATCGGCTCGTCTGGGTTGCCCCCGTAATGACGATAGTAGCCGTTCAGATAAGAGAGGCAGTGGCCAAAATACCAAAACGGCAGAAGGAAACAGATATAATGCCAGTTGAGAATACCGAGGATCACAAACGTCGTGACGAAGCACGCCAGTTCGAACACTCCCCAAAACGCTTCGCGCGGGTTCTTGCGTTTTAGTTCCTTGAAAACGGTCTTGGGATCCTCGCGAAAGAAACTGATAAACGTGTATTTCAAAGGATGCTCGGCTTCACCGTCGTGGCCATGCTTGTAAATCGAAATCCAATCAATGGTATCACCGCGTTCGTTAGGCCGATCCGCGTTTCCTTTGTGATGCTGCATGTGAATGCAGTCGTAGAAAACTTGGCCAAACCCAACGGTGATCGATTCCATGGTGCTGAATAAGCGATTCAACAGCTGCGAACGAAAATAGGGATTATGAATGAAATTGTGGGAAATGCCGTTGATGTTCCAGGAAATGCTGACCGAATAAATAAAACCGAGAATCAACATCACCCAGAGCGGCACACGCGGGAAAAGGTAAAACATGCCGAAGAAGTAAACGCAGTGCAGAACAGCTGCCGTGACAGGAACGACGTCCCAGCGTGTATGAGCAAAGACCCTGGAATTTGTTTTTGGGCGCTCGATCGCAACCAAATCACTCGAAGACGTTCGCATTGTGTTCAGGACCGGGGCTTGGAATACACAATTTTCACTTAAAAATCCAGTCGGAAATTGTCATTCCGATTGACGACGGGTCAAAGCACATCAGATGCCGCAAAGCGCGAACCGAACGGCAGTGAGAAATTCCTCGTCATCGAATGGCTTTGTGAAAAAAGCCGATGCGCCGGCCTTTAGCGAAGTAGAACGAACGAGCGGATCGTCTTTTCCGGTAAACATGATCACCCGCGTCGATGGCGAAAGCTCTCGCACCCGCGATTGAACCTCGAGACCGTTCATAAGAGGCATCCAAACGTCGATAATTGTTACGGTAGGCCGATGAACTTTTACGTAATTCAAAAACGCTTCTGGATCGCTAAACTGTTCGGGTTGCCAACCTGCCGACATGAGAAGCCGATTAAGGCCTCTCAACACCGAGGGATCATCGTCCAGAAGACAGATCAGACTGGGGCGTGGAGCATGCAAAACAAGTGAATACTACGCCCGCGTTCGACGGAGCCATATTAGACCTTAGTCTCACGTCACGTGAGAGACGCAATCCCTGCTGTTTCAACCAAACGCACCAGTTCAGCCACCGACGCGATCCCGAGTTTCTTCATCACGCGACCTCGATGAACCTTGATCGTCTTTTCCGCCGTGCCCAGTTCGGCAGCGACCTGTTTATTTAATTTGCCCATAACGACCAGCTGCATGACTTCGAACTCACGCGGCGTCAACAAGTCCAGCAAACGGCGGGCTTCTGTTTTCTCGAAACCCCGCTGTCGTTGCTCCGCGGAACGCGCCAGAGCGCGCTCAAC
>JBLMXH010000114.1:0-4798 GCA_050257685.1 Nitrospirota bacterium | reverse complement strand
GCAGAGAATTTGAGGAAAGCAGATTTCCCGGATCGCAGGATACAAAAGTTCTGCCCTAACGATTAGGCTACCGCGCAGCTAGGACCTGGCATAGATATCGCAGTTCTTCGTCAACGTCCTCGGTTTCAAAAACCGTATCGCGCACTACTTCGCGTAGAATCGCACGATAACGCTTGCGCAATCGGGCAACATCGCTGCGCAATGTTGCGATTGGCCGATGCGTTCGCTGCTCCATTTGCTCGTACGGAATCCCCGATTCTTCGCTTGCTGACAGATACGGCATCAAATGGTTAAACAGATCTGCTTTGCCGGCCAGCGCGCACTCTTTCGTGAGCCGGTCCAGCGCTTGCCGCAAAAGCAATGCTGCCCATTCACGATCGTAGACCTCCTCAGGTTGCCATTTTGTTGTTCGCGCAATTTGCGCTTCCGCTTCCGCGGTAGCTTGATCGTCCAGGCTCTGAAGAATCATACCGCCGCCGCGTTTCAAAGCGCGTCCGCGATCGTGCACGTCGGCAGCGTAATGCTTCAACGTGCCAAGGAGAAAAGAACGAAAACGTCCCTTCTCGCGGTCGGCGCGCGCATACGCCCGAGTCTCGATCAGATCTGCGAAAAACCCCTGGATCAAATCGCGCGCATCCTCTTTGCTGCATCCTTGTCTACGCAGAAAGGAATACAGCGGGCGCCAATAAATCTGGCATAGCTCCGACAGCGCATCGAATGCGTGAGCGGAAACTGTCGCCGAATTGCCCGCTTCGAGGACTATCGACCACCGAGTCGAGGCGAATGATTCGTAGCGACTTTCCGCCCCGCCGCCAGGGGGGACCGGCGCTGTTTTCACAAGTGAATGACAATAGGTAATACGGACTTCAGTGGCAAGACATAAGCAACCTGGGACAGTCCGCGCGCGCTCGCGTCAGCGAAAAACACGCTTTAAGCTGCGGATCAGGATGATCTCGCTACAGAAACGTTTCCTTTTTGTTCACATTCCAAAGACAGCCGGTAATTCAATTCAAAGTGTCCTGCGCGATTACTCGGAGGATGAACTTGTTGCTCTAAGAAAGGAGCAGGATGGGATTGAGCGCTTCGGACTGCGCAATCCAAACTACAAGGTCAAGAAACACTCGACTTTGAGCGAGTATTACGATGCTTTGGGAGACGAGCAATTTCGAAAACTGTACAAGTTCACCTGTATACGGAATCCATGGGATCGAATGGTGTCGTACTATTTCACGCCTACCCAAAATCCCGAAACCTGGAACCGGAAAAAGTTCCGCGAAACAATTTCCAAAGCCGTGTCGGTCCCCGACTATTTGCGACTCGACAGCCATGAAGCGGATCCGTTCGCCAATGTTAATTGCATCATGCGATTCGAAAATCTGGCCGATGACTTTCGCGCTGTGTGCGCAGGCATTGGCATTTCGCCACCGGCTCTGCCGCAATACAACCGCTCAACCCGTGAGCATTATTCAAAATATTACGATCACGAACTTCGCGAATTAGTCCGCACCCGGTTTGCTGCGGAGATCGAGCGGTTTGGGTACACCTTCGAAGGGAAATGAATGCAAGACCTTCTACCCGGATCCGGTGGCGCGGGTGAGCTTTGGCCCGTCTTTGGTGTCCCGCACTTCCCAGCCGAGTGCGAAAATCCGATCGCGCAGTTCGTCGCTGCGTTTCCAATTCTTCTCGCGCCGTGCGTTCTCGCGCTGTTCTGCGAGTTGTGCCACTTCATCCGGAACGGCGGCGGCAGTCTCCGCTTCAAGAGCAAGAACGGTGTTGATCCGTTCCCACCAGTCCAGCCATGCGGTAGCCGTAGCCGGGTCCATTTCGTTTTGATCCATGGCCCGATTGGTTTCGCGAATCGATTCGAATAGGAAACCGAGCGCAGCAGAAATGTTGAGGTCGTCGTCCAGCGCATCTTCGAAGGCTGTGCTTGGGCGTTGGGCGTTTGCTTTTTGCGCAACTCCGCGAAGTCGTGCCAGCCACTCATCGATCCGCGCCAACGCCTGGCGCGATTCTTCCATTCCTTCCCATGTGAAATTGAGTGGCACGCGATAGTGCACACGCAGCAGCGCGTAACGGACCTCGCGCCCGGTGTAGCCCCTGGCCAGAACATCGGGCACGGTGTAAAAATTGCCTAACGACTTCGCCATTTTCTGCCCGTCCACCAGGAGATGCGCGCAATGCAGCCAGTAACACACGAATTTCTTCCCGGTCACCCCTTCGCTCTGCGCGATCTCCGCTTCATGATGCGGGAAAATGTTGTCGACTCCCCCGCAATGGATGTCGATCTGATCGCCCAGTAACGCCATGGACATCGCGCTACACTCGATATGCCAGCCAGGGCGTCCCAGTCCCCACGGCGAGCTCCATTTCACGTCGCCGTCTGCTTCATCCCAGGCTTTCCACAACGCAAAATCGCCGATGTGTTCCTTGTCGTATTCGTCATGCTTCACGCGGCCCGTTGATTGCAACTGCGTGAGATCGAAGTGCGCGAGCTTGCCGTAATCCGGAAATTTGTTGATGCGAAAGTAGACTGATTTGTCGTCGGCCTGATAAGCGAGCCCTTTTGAAATCAGCGCACTGATCATCTCGATCATTCTGTCGATGTAACGTTGGTCGGTCGCTGCCGGATATTCGTCCGCGCGTTTGATCCGCAGCGTGCGGGCGTCTTCGAAGAAAGCGTTTTTGAATTGCTCCGTGAACTTCTGCAACGGAACGTCCGCCTCGCGCGCGCCACGAATCGTCTTGTCCTCCACATCAGTGATGTTCATCACGCGATGCACTTTGTAGCCTCGCAACTCCAGGTGGCGCTGAAGCAGGTCTTCAAAAATATAGGCGCGGAAATTTCCGATGTGCGCCCGGCTATAAACGGTCGGCCCGCACGTGTACATTCTGATTGGCCGTGTCGTCGGATCGCGCGGCTCGAATTCCTCAATTTCGCGCGAGTAGGTATTGAAGAAACGAAGCGCCATCAGGTTGGCAGGGATCCCGCAGGTGCGGGAGACCGTCCGTTGCGTTTGCGGCGCGCCCGGCGGTCGCGTCCTACTATTTCGATTGTCGCCATGGCGATCGCGGCGATCCCTTCGCCTTGTCCGATCGGGCCGAGCTTTTCGTTAGTCGTCGCTTTCACGCTGACTTCTGATTCATTCACACCGATTGCTGATGCTATTTTTTGCCGCATCGCCTGAGCGTGCGGCATGAGTTTTGGCGCCTCGGCGATGATGGTGGCGTCGATATTGACCACACGGGCGTTTTTCTCCGCAAGCAAATTGCCGACCCGCTTCAAGATTTCCATGCTGCTGATGCCGCGAATCGATTCGTCGGTATTTGGAAAATGCTGGCCGATGTCCCCGGCGCCTATAGCACCGAGCAACGCGTCTGCGATTGCGTGCGAGAGAACGTCGGCGTCTGAGTGGCCCTCCAGCCCGCGCGGGTGGACAATCTCGACACCGCCCAAAATGAGTTTTAGGCCCTCCGCGAAACGATGAATGTCGTAACCAATGCCGGAGCGGATCATGGGGGAAATGCCGAATGCCGAATTTCGAATGCCAAATGAATGACGAAATCCGAATGACGAGAATAGTTCGATGGCTCATTTGTGGTTGAAGCATTCGTGCTTCTTTCGTGCTTCATCGTTCGAGCTTCGTCATTCATCATAGTGCCAAGTCAATCAGACCATTCGACGCGGCGATGCTATATTTGTCTTTCATGTTCTCGCGCGGGCGAAGATCGACAGTTCCACCGGCATTTTCAACCAAGAGTGAACCCGCGGCGATGTCCCACAAGCTGATTCCCGTTTCGATGTATGCGTCGAATCGTCCCGAGGCGACGTATGCCAGGTCGAGCGCGGCGCTGCCGAGTACGCGGCATTTCCGCACCCGATGAATCATCTGTTGAAGCAGCGGGAAATTCGTGTTGATGGTCTCTCCGGTTTTAGCCAAACCGATCGAGATCACGGCTTCTGCGAGCTCGGCGCGATCGCTCACATGGATCGGAGCTCCATTTAACTTGGCAATGTTGCCTCGTTCTCCGGTCCAGATCTCATTGCGAATCGGATCGTAAATCACGCCAACGACGATCTGATTGTGCAGGCGCAGCGCAATGGAAACGCAAAAGTGCGGAATGCCGTAGAAATAATTTACTGTTCCATCCAGCGGATCGACAATCCATTGATGGTCGCTGGACTGATCTCCCACAATCCCTTCTTCACCGTACAGCGCATGCGCGGGAAATTCTTCCAGAAGCAAGTTTCCAATCAACTCTTGCGCCTGAACATCGATTTCCAATTTGATGTCATGCGCCGCGACGGATTTCACGCGCTGCTGCTGCTGAAAGTTTTCACGTAGTAATTTACCGGCGGCGCGCGCGGCGTTCTCCGCTGCATCAAGGTACTGCTTCATTGGGCAGCATTACGTCGCACAAAGAATACAAAGTGCACGATGGAAATGAACCCACGCGAGCGACCGACACATCGTGATCCGGGTTCTCGCATTAACACTGGGCTTCAGCCCAGTGCTTAGTCGATTCGAAGCTAATCAAGAAAGTGCCGCGATTGCACCTGGCTAAAGCCAGGTGTTAATCACAAGTACAAAAAAACCGGGAGGAAAATAAATTCTCCCCCCGGGTTGAAGTTAGGGTTGTGACCCCGAAGAAATTCGAGGTCGTTAACACAGCGTTGGGCTTAGTGCCTCTTTTTCTTCGCTGTTTTTTTCTTTGCTGCTTTTTTCTTTGCCATCGACTAATTCCCCCCTTTCAATCCGCAACGCGCGGAACGTTGTGAAGAGTTGGGAATGACTTC
>JBLMXH010000113.1:0-14328 GCA_050257685.1 Nitrospirota bacterium | reverse complement strand
TAAAGATTGGCCCTTGGCGCGCAGCAGATTCCGATAAAGCACATCGTGAATCAGGGTCGATTTGCCGGATCCGGACACTCCGGTAACACACGTAAAGACGCCGAGCGGCAACTCGACGTCGATACTTTTCAGGTTATGTTCTCGGGCACCCGTGATCTTGATCGACGAAGTCGGTTTCCGTCGCGACTTCGGAATCGGAATGAATTTGCGTCCGGTAAGATAATCATGCGTTAGTGAGGAAGCGCACCCATCTTGGGTGCTGCGTTTGGCATCTTGCCGAGCGCGGATTGAGTTTGGCAGGGATGCCAAACTCGGCACGCTGGAAGCCTGCGCTCCCCGCAAACGATCACGCCCGAGGAATTCATTCAACGGGCCGTTCCAAACTAATTCACCGCCGTGCTCACCGCGGCCCGGACCGAGATCGATCAAGTTGTCTGCTGCGCGAATGATTTGCTCCTCATGCTCGACGACCAGCAACGTGTTGCCTTTATCGCGGAGATTATGCATCACGCGGACCAACTGACCGACGTCGCGCGGGTGCAATCCAACACTCGGTTCGTCCATCACAAAAAGCGTATTTGCCAGCGATGCGCCAAGGCACGTGGTAAGATTTACACGCTGCACTTCACCGCCGCTCAAGGTGCGGCTGGAACGATCCAACGTGAGGTAACCAACGCCCACCTCGCACAGATAGTTAAGGCGCGCACAAATTTCGTCGCGCAGCATCTGCGCCGTTTTATCGTTGGGTGGAATTTCGATGGTGCGCAGAACATCACGAGCGTCGGAAATCGAGAGCGCCTGGAACGCCGGAAGTGTGAGCTGTAGCGGCGCTCCATGAGCGCCAGCTCGGCGGTCACAGACCGCCGCTACAATTCTATAATTCAGAGCCTCAGGTTGGTAGCGCCCTCCGTTGCACTTAGGACAGGTGACGTATGCGCGGTAGCGGCTAAGCAACACGCGCACGTGCATTTTGTAGGTCTTGCTTTCCAGCCAGCGAAAAAAACCACGCACGCCATACCAGCGATCATCCTCGTAATCTTCGTCGGTGTATTCGCCCGGTCGTTTCTCTCCTTCGATCACGAAATCCTGATCGGCCTTGGGTAATTCATCGAACGGCACGTCAATGTCGATGTCCTTGCGGGCACACGCGCGCAGCAAATCCTTCTGCGATTCACCGAACTCGGCACCGCGAAAAACGCGCACCACGCCTTGCTTAACGGTGAGGCTGCGGTCGGGGATGGCTTTGTTGAGATCGATCGCAATGGTTCGGCCGAAGCCGCGACAGTCCGGACAAGCTCCGAGCGGATTATTAAAACTGAAAAGGCCGACAGTAGGAGGGCGGATGTCCAAATCGCACCAGGCACAATGCCAACCGGTAGAGAATGGAAAGCAGTGATCGGTGATCGGTGATCGGTGATCGGTTGGACATTGCACCTTGGGCGTTGGACTCCCGCCTGGATCGCTATCCGAAGCATTGCGAGCAGGTTGGGCGTTCTCCGGAAGGAGAATTACGTTCACCTGACCCTTGCCAAAGCGCAGCGCCGTCTCAATTGCTTCGACTAATCGGCTGCGATTTTCCGCGGTGATCGCGATCCGATCCTGAACGACTTGCACACGTGCGCCGAGCCTTTTGATTCTTCGACTCGGGTCATCCACACGGAGGACTTTGTCGTCGATCCAAACGCGCAAATATCCCTGTTGCTGCAGGAAATCGAAAAACTTCCGCGGTTCGGTTTTCGCGGGTACTCCGACCCAAAAGGTGATGAGAACATTTTGGGCGACCCAGTTATGCAGAACCTGGTCCGCGATCGACTGCGCTGTTTCCGGTCGAATTTCACGACCGCAACTCGGGCAGAACGCATGTGCAATGCGGGGCCAGAGAAGTTTCAAGTAATCGTTGATCTCCGTCATTGTGCCGACGGTCGAGCGGGAACTCTTGACGGGGTTCGACTGTTCGATGGCGATTGCTGGCGGGATGCCGCGGATATCGTCAACGCGCGGCTTGTCCATTCGGTCCAGGAACTGCCGCATGTATGGACTGAAGGTTTCGACGTAACGTCGCTGGCCTTCAGCGTAAATCGTTTGGAATGCCAGACTTGATTTGCCGCTACCGCTCGGGCCGGTGACGACGGTCAATTTTCCCAGCGGAAGATCGACATTGATCCCTTTGAGATTGTTCTGGCGTGCGCCGCGAATCTCGACGGAATCATCCCGCGCTGGAGTGATGACTCGATTTTTATTCCCGATAGTCGAACCCACTGGAGACAGTCCCAAATTGCGTGCCGCTTCGCAAATTTTTCGGGGAGCGCACACCGCTGGCGGGCTCCGTTCGGCCGCCGGCCGAACGGTTCATGAGTGATAAATTTGTTCGATATTTCTGCTCCATACCTTGCCAAAGCCTCAATACATTTCGGCCAGCGGCCGAAATTGGCACGCGGGCCGCATGCTCCCCCGGAGACCTGCAGCGACGGCTACGACTCAAAGCGAGCGGCTAATTGCTCGTGCTGTTTTTGTAACGCTTCCGGCACCACGCCGCCTAACGAGTCGAAATAGTCTTTGTGCGCAGCGATCTCTTTTTGCCATTCCTCGTGATCGAGGCCGAGGAGTTCGTCAACTGCAGTGTGATCGATCTCCAGCCCTGCGAGATCGAGATCGTGCGGGCTCGGTAACCAGCCGATCGGCGATTTGAGTGCGCCACCGCCTCGCTCGCACCGGTCAATGATCCACTTGAGCACGCGTATGTTCTCACCGAAACCCGGCCAGAGGAATTTTCCATCTGCGCCTTTGCGAAACCAATTCACGTTAAAAATCAGGGGCGGATTACTTAGTTGTTTCCCAATGTCCAGCCAGTGTTGGAAATATTCGCCAATGTTGTATCCGCAAAAGGGCAGCATCGCCATTGGATCGCGCCGCACTCGCCCGACGGCCCCGGTCGCGGCTGCAGTCGTTTCCGACGCCATCGTCGCGCCTAAATAAACGCCGTGGTTCCAATCGAAGGCTTGATAGACCAGCGGCGCGGTATCGCTGCGGCGACCACCGAAAATGATTGCGCTAATGGGCACGCCTTCACCTTTCTCGACATCGGGATCCAGCGCCGGATTGTTGCCCATCGGCGTCGTGAACCGGCTATTCGGGTGCGCAGCTTTCTCGCTCGATTGCGGTGTCCAGTCATTGCCGCGCCAATCAATTGCATGCGCGGGTGGTTCGCCATCTTTGCCCTCCCACCATACGTCGCCATCATCGGTGAGAGCCACGTTCGTATAAATTGTGTCGTGCGCGATCGATCGCATCGCGTTCGGATTCGATTTGTTGCTCGTACCAGGAACTACGCCGAAGTAGCCACTCTCCGGGTTCACCGCGTATAAACCACCATTGCGAATCTGCATCCACCCGATGTCGTCGCCGATCGTGGTGACTTTCCAGCCTTTGAAATGCTTCGGAGGAATGAGCATGGCGAAATTGGTTTTGCCGCACGCACTCGGGAACGCTGCGGCCACGTAGTGTTTGCGTCCTTCGGGCGATTCCACTCCCAGGATTAGCGTGTGCTCCGCCATCCAGTTCTGTTTTCGCGCCAGATACGAACCGATTCGTAAGGCCAGACACTTTTTGCTCAACAACACATTGCCGCCATAGCCTGAGCCGACTGAGATGATGGTGTTGTCCTGCGGAAAATGACAGATGAACCGCCGCTCGGGGTTTACGTCCAGCAATGAATGCACGCCGCGATTCCATTCGGCATTCGGATCGTTGCCTAGGCGTTTCAGTGCGATCTCACCCATGCGTGTCATGATCCTCAAGCTAAGCACGACATACTTGGAATCGGTGATCTCGAAACCGATCTTGGCCAACGGTGAATGTGCCGGGCCCATGATGTATGGAATGACGAACATCGTGCGCCCTCGCATCGCGCCCGCGAGCAGCCCCCGAAGTTTCGCATATGTCTCGCTTGGCTCAGACCAGTTATTGGTCGGCCCGGCTTCCTCTTTCGTTGGTGTGCAGACAAAAGTGAACTGTTCGACACGAGCGACGTCGTTCGGATTCGACCGGTGCAGATACGAACGCGGAATCTTCTTCTGGTTGAGCTCGAGCAAGACGTTTTGATTGAGCGACTCAGCGATCAGAAACTCATGCTCGCGCTCCGAGCCGTCGCACCAAAAAATGTTCTCAGGCTGTGTAAGCGTCGCGATCTCGTGCACCCAATCGACTACCGCCTTGTTGGCGGGCTTTGCATCACCGATCCCCTTCGGCGGGAATATGGCGGGCGTGAGATTCTTCATCGAACGAAACTGGCCACTTTAACCACGAATCTGTCCGCGTCGAGGCTAGCACGTGATGGCCAGACACCGACAAACCGCCAGGAAATCACGACTCACTAACAATTGAGCGGCCAAATGCCGTCCGGCTCACGAAATTTGAGATGCAGCATCTGTCGTTTCACTTGCGAAACGATAATGCGCGGCATTAATTGAAAATATGTTCGGGGTGACCACGTCCGATGATTATCGGCCGGTTGCGTGGATGGGGCGGTACCCTGTCGATGTGACCACGATGTTGGTGGGGGTACACATCGTTTGTGCAATTTTAACGTCGCTTGCGTTCGCCATCGGGCATAGCAGCCTCGTCAATTATTTGGTGTTTGACAGTGCCCTGATTTGGTCAAGCGGGCAGGTTTGGCGTTTTTTCACCTACGCATTTATCCATGGTCCCTCAACGCTGTTCTGGTTCGCAGTCGAGATGTACATGCTGTTCGTCTTTGGCCGAGAAGTGGAGCGTTTTCTCGGCCGCCGCGCGTACATTGCACTTTACCTTTTTTTGCTACTCACCCCTCCCGCACTGCTTATGATCTGGGGTCTCTGGCAGCACTCAGGGCTGTCCGGCTCCCTTGCAATACATTTTGGAGTTTTCATTGCTTTCGCCACGATTTACCCGCGAGTCGAATTGTTGCTGCGAATCATGGCTAAATGGGTGGCGCTGATTCTTGCCGGCGTCTATACGTTCCAACTGCTCGCCTATAACGCATGGAGCGACCTCCTCGTCGTCTGGACCAGCATCGGTGTCGCGTTCCTCTTTGTTGAATGGAATGGCGCCGGCCCGGAGCTCGCTTGGTGGAACGCGGTGAAGGAGCGGTTCACTCCAAGGCCTAAGTTTCACGTCCTCCCAAAACCGCGGGCGCGTTCAAGCGGCAGCCGATCGGAATCGGAAGACGTTTACACATCGATCGATCCGATCCTCGACAAAATTTCGAAGTTTGGAATTGGAAGCCTCACCGCGAGCGAACGGCGGCAGTTGGATCGCGAGCGCGAACGGTTGCTGAAAAAGTCTGAGTAAACCGTTGCCGGCGGCCTGTGGGCGACGCTCAGTCCCTACGCTTCGCAGAGCGAAGCGGCTACAGCCCGGCGCTTAACCTCGATCGAGGCGCGACTCGATTACCTCGCATGACACATGTAGCAAAAGCTGGTGGGCTTCCTGAACTCGCGCCGTTGAATCGCTTTTAACCAGGAGATCAAGATCAGCGATACCACGAGTCGATCCGCCATCACGACCGAGAAACGCGATGGTCTTCAGCTTGCGCGCTTTCGCTTCCTCCAATGCGCGGATCAAATTTTTCGATTTTCCGGAAGTAGTCAGGCAGATCAGCACATCGCCTGGGACACCGAAAGCCGCGATCTGACGCGCAAAGATCTCATCAAATCCGTAATCGTTCCCGGCGGCAGTGAGAATTCCGCTATCGCTGGTGAGACAAATCGCCGGAAGTGCGCGGCGATCTTTGGCAAAGCGCACCACAAGTTCTGTCGCAAAGTGCGATGCATCAGCGGCGCTGCCGCCGTTCCCGCACACCAGTAATTTGTTTCCGGAGCGCAGACATTGCTCAATCAGATCTGCAGCTTTCCCAACCTGCGTATCAAGCTCGACAAGCGACTGCAAAGTCTTCGTTGCCGCGGCGATCGCTTCATGGAGTTCAGGAACCTGATACATCGGGTGTGGGGTGAGATCAGTCGGGTTGATACAGTGTTTCCGTAGCGGAAGCAAAATAATGATTTCCGCCTTTGGACAAGACGCTACCCCTGTGTCGGCGATTGCCGCGGCAATGCAGCTGTCCGGTTTGCGATTCAGTCCAAAGCACGCGGCCAAGTGAGAAGAAGCGATTCTATGTGCGATGCAATTACGAGATAACTGGCCAGACGGCATTGAGATTCGCGGGAGATTCGCTTCGGGATTCGAAGAAATTCTCACGACTGATGCTGTGGCCTTTATCGCGAAAATGGAGCGCGAATTTCGTCGCAGGCGAGTTGACTGTTTGCGTAGAAGACATGAACGGCAGGGGCGATTAGACGCCGGTGAATCGCTCGATTTTTTAAGCGAAACAAAGCACATCCGCGAAGGCGACTGGACGTGTGCCGCTATTCCTGAAGATCTTCTCGACCGGCGGGTTGAGATCACTGGGCCGACTGATCGCAAGATGGTGATCAACGCACTCAACTCCGGCGCGAAGATGTTCATGGCCGATTTCGAAGATGCCAATTCTCCTACCTGGCACAACATGGTTGAAGGCCAGATAAATCTGCGCGATGCGGTCCGTCGCACGATCAGCTTCCGCAGTTCCGAAGGAAAAGAATACCAACTGAAGGAGGATGTCGCCGTCTTGATCGTTAGACCGCGGGGCTGGCATTTGGTTGAAAAACACATGCTCGTCGACGGCGAACCGGTGGCAGGCGGGCTATTTGATTTTGGCCTCTACTTTTTTCACAATGCACGAGAACTGATCGAAAGCGGCAGCGGCCCGTATTTCTACCTGCCGAAAATGGAGAGCCATCTCGAGGCACGCATTTGGAATGATGCATTTAATCTCGCGCAGGATGAACTTGGAATTCCACGCGGCACAATTCGCGCAACCGTGCTCATCGAAACAATTCCAGCAGCATTCGAAATGGACGAGATTCTCTACGAACTGCGCGACCATTCGGCTGGACTGAACTGCGGTCGCTGGGATTACATTTTTTCCTGCATTAAAAAATTCCGGAATCGGCCGGACTTCGTGCTTGCTGATCGCGCGCTTGTCACGATGGCGACGCACTTCATGCATTCGTATTCGCTGCTGTGCATCAAAACATGTCATCGCCGGAACACGTTCGCGATGGGTGGCATGGCTGCCTGGATCCCGGTGAAGGGTGACGTAGCAAAAAATGAAGCGGCCTTCGCGCAAGTGCGAGCCGACAAGGAACGCGAAGCGAATAATGGCCACGATGGCACATGGGTCGCGCACCCTGGAATGGTGCAACTGGCGACCGATGCATTTAATGCAGTGATGAAGGGACCGAACCAGATCGCCAGGAAACGTGAGGGCGTGAACGTGACCGCGAGCGATCTCCTTCATTTTGGGCCCCAGGGACCAATCACCGAATCAGGACTGCGCCAAAATGTGAGCGTGGGCATTCAATATCTTGAAGCATGGCTTCGGGGACGCGGCGCAGTGCCGTTGTTCAATTTGATGGAAGATGCCGCGACTGCGGAGATCTCGCGGGCGCAAGTTTGGCAGTGGATTCGCAGCGAGCGTGGCGTTCTGGACGATGGCCGCAAAGTAACCACAGAAATGTTTCGCACGATTTTGGATGACGAAATCGCCAAGGTGAAACATTTGGCCACGAACAAATTTGCTGCTGCGCGTCAATTATTCGATCGAATCACGACCGACGATCATTTTGCAGAGTTTCTGACGCTGCCCGCGTATGAGTACCTCGACTAACAAATGAAGGCCCAAGGAAACAACGGCGAGTTCTCTCAAGAACGGAATCGTTCTCGGCGTGTTGGCGCGAAAACGAATCGCTGGTGCGGGGTCGAGCGCCCTTACACGCGCGAAGATGTCCGGCGACTCCAGGGCACCTTGGTACCCGAGCACACGTTTGCAAAACTCGGAGCGGAGAAGCTTTGGCGATTGCTGCACACGGAAGCATTCGTCCCGGCGCTGGGCGCGTTAACAGGTAACCAGGCCGTGCAACAGGTCCGTGCCGGTTTGAAAGCGATTTACGTCAGCGGCTGGCAGGTTGCGGCCGACGCGAACCTCGCCGGTCACATTTATCCAGACCAGAGCTTGTATCCGTCGAACAGCGTTCCACATCTCGTGAAGCGCATCAGTCAAGCCTTGCAACGAGCAGACCAGATCGATCGTTCAGAAGAAAAAGCGCGGATCGATTGGTTCGCCCCGATCGTTGCCGACGCTGAAGCTGGCTTCGGCGGACCACTCAACGTTTTCGAGCTCATCAAGATGATGATCGAAGCTGGCACGGCTGGCGTTCACCTTGAGGACCAGCTCTCGAGCGAAAAGAAGTGCGGTCACATGGGCGGCAAAGTGTTGCTGCCAACAGCAGCCGCGATTCGCAATCTCATCGCTGCCCGACTCGCGGCTGATGTTTGTAACGTGCCGACAATCCTGATAGCCCGAACGGACGCGGGTGGAGCGAAGTTGATGACCAGCGATGTGGATGAGCGTGATGAGAAATTTTTGACCGGCGAAAGGACACCGGAAGGTTTTTTCCGCGTCCGCGCCGGCATTGACCAGGCGATCTCGCGCGCGATCAGCTACGCCCCCTATGCCGACCTGCTCTGGTTCGAGACATCAACGCCGGATCTGAAAGAAGCGAAGGAATTCTCGGAAACAGTGCAGGCGGCATATCCCGGCAAGCTGCTGGCCTACAACTGCTCGCCGTCATTTAATTGGAAAGCAAAGCTCGATCGCGAAACGATCGCGAAATTCCAGCGTGAGCTCGGCGCGATGGGCTACAAATTTCAGTTTGTTACGCTGGCCGGCTTTCATGCCCTGAGCTACAGCATGTTTAACCTCGCGCACGGGTATCGGACGCGCGGAATGACAGCATATTCCGAGCTGCAGGAAGCTGAGTTCGCCGCAGAAGCACACGGGTACACCGCGACCAAACATCAGCATGAAGTAGGAACCGGTTACTTCGATGAAGTCGCTAAAATCATCGCCGGCGGCGAAGTCTCGACAGCCGCGCTCGTCGGATCAACCGAAGCTGACCAGTTTCATTGAGCGAAACGCCTGCGCGAACCGACAGTCGACTCGCGGCTCTGTGCGCCGAAGCAGCACGCGACGCGTTCGTGGAGTACGAGCGGCATTTCGATGAGATTACGCGGCGAGCGCGAGATCGGTTTTTGAACCGGGAATGGCGCGGCAGTTTTGATGATGCGCGGGAACGTCTGCGGCTTTACTCGTTGATCCTTTCCAGCCTAACGAATCGGATCGATGAATTAATGGCGGAACGACTCAAGGACCGGTCAATTTGGATCGCGACAAAGGCGGCGTACTCAGCGTTAATAGCCCAATTCCCACGCTGGGAAATTGCGGAGAGCTTTTTCAACTCGCTTACCCGGCGCATTTTCGCGACCGAGGGTGTGAATCAGGCGATCGAATTCGTTGATACAGATTTCGATACGCCTTTGCAGGAGGCGGTACTGACGAGTTGTTACACTGGAGCTACAACGAAGCAGTTGATTTTCCGACTACTTACCAGTTCGTTCCCCGACGCTACCTGGCACGATCTTGACGGTGCTGCTTCTGCCGCCGCTGAGCGGCTTGGAAATGTGGATCATATTGAAGTTGTTCGATCCGTTTTCTATCGTGGACGTGGCGCATACATTGTCGGCCGCGCCATTGTCGGCAAGTCATCGACGTCTATCGCATTTTGCCTTCTTCATCCGGATGGAAGCGGCGTCACCCTCGATGCACTGCTGATTGGCGAGGCTGATCTTGCGATCCTGTTTTCCTACACACGCGCTTACTTCCGGGTTGACGCGGAACATCCGTTCACGCTCGTGCGTTGGCTTCGCAATTTGATGCAGGGCAAGCGTCTTGCCGATCTTTACAACGCGATCGGCTACAATCGTCACGCTAAAACTGAGTTCTACCGCGACTTCGTTCACCACCTGCACAAATCTGCGGATTGCTTGATCGAGGCGGAAGGTACCCGCGGAATGGTGATGATCGTGTTCACGTTGCCGAGTTATGATGTTGTTTTCAAATTGATACGCGACCGCTTTGATCAACCCAAGGAAACCGATCGGAGTGACGTCATCAGACGCTACAAATTGGTGTTCGAGCACGATCGCGCGGGACGGTTGATCGAAGCGCATGAATTCGAGCACCTACGCATTCCGCGTGACCGTTTTGAAAGTTCATTGCTCCAAAAGCTGCTGCGCAATGCCGCCGCGACCGTCCGAGTGGAAGGCAAACACGTTATCATTAGCCACACCTATGTGGAGCGGCGCGTCCGGCCGCTGAACTTGCTGTTCGCTGAAGCAGACGAGACCGCCGCGGTTGCAGCCGCATGTGATTATGGACAAGCAATCAAAGACCTCGCCGCGTCTAACATTTTCCCGGGTGATCTGTTGACAAAAAATTTTGGTCTGACCCGTCGGGGACGAGTCGTCTTCTATGACTATGACGAGCTTTGTTTTTTGACCGATTGTCATTTCCGTGAGCTGCCGCAATCGCGAACTTACGAAGAGGAAATATCTGCCGAGCCATGGTTCTCGGTGCGCGAGAACGACATTTTTCCCGAAGAGTTCCCGCGATTTCTCGCGTTTCCGGAAACTGCGCGGAACGAAGTGATGAAGCACCACGGTGACCTGTTTCGTCCACAATTTTGGCGGAACACACAGCGGCGACTTCGCGCCGGAAAGCTGCCGGACATTTTCCCGTACCGGCCCGAACGCCGGCTTCGGCCATCAAGCTAGCGGGCCGTGGGAACTCGATGGTGCGCGGTAGAGGTTTCGAACCTCTGACCCCTACCGTGTCAAGGTAGTGCTCTACCACTGAGCTAACCGCGCGGAATCGTCGACTATGGGATGTGCTGTGAACCTACGCAACTGACCCCCCGCCCGCAATGCTTCGCGTAGCGATGCGGGCGCGGCTACCGTGTCAAGGCAGTGCTCTACCACTGACCTAACCGCGCTTGCAAGAGAGAGTGCTAACTGATCGGTGATCGGCGATCAGTCAAGACCATCGCTCTAAGGATGGGTCACCGCGCACAGATCAGATCAATACTAGACAACCGGAACGCCTGCGACGAACGTTCGCCTTCCCGTGAGCACACTCTTTTTTAAGCGTTTCCTGAAGCGCCCCTTCCAGATTGCGTCCATTGTGCCGAGCTCGAAGGCAATGGTGGAACGCGTAGCGAGCAAAATGGATTTCACCCAACCCCGCGTAATCGCGGAATACGGCCCGGGCGAGGGCGTGCACTCGCGTGAAATTGCGCGACGAATGACTCCGGATTCGCATCTGCTCCTGTTTGAGCTCGATCCGGCGCTCGCGAGAGCGCTGGAAAGACAATTTGCGGGCGATCAGCGCGTGCATGTGATTCACGGCGATGCAGCATCGTTGCCGTTTGAGCTGAAACGCCGCGGATTCGATTCTTGCGATTACATTTTGTCGGGCATTCCGTTCAGCATTCTCAAGATCGAGAAGAAACGCGCACTACTGCGCAAGACGTATGATGCCCTAAAGCCGGACGGAAAATTTATCATTTACCAAGTCACTAATGAGTTGAGGCAGCACGCCACCGTCTTCCAGCGCGACGAATCGGAATATTTTCTGCAAAATATCCCGCCTATGTTCATAACAGTGTTTCACAAAACACCGTCCGCACAGGGCGGGACCCGCACGTCTAAATCGAAAAGGCGTTCGGGCCTCGCCGGCGTCGGCGCAGAGCCTGGGGTCCGCCACCGGACGGATTCGCCGTGGCGAACATGACGGAAAAGCCGACCCGAATCGAAAAGGATTCGATGGGCGAGATGACTGTGCCCGCGGATGCTCTCCACGGCGCATCAACGCATCGCGCGGTTCTGAATTTTCCGGTAAGCGGTTACCGATTTCCGCGGTCATTCATTCGCGCATTAGGGCTAATCAAATGGGCGGCCGCGAAAGCTAACGAAGATTTAGGTTTGCTCGACTCGACGCGAGCAGCGGCCATTACACAGGCGGCAGAAGAAGTCGCTGAAGGAAAACTCGACGACCATTTTCCTCTCGACATTTTCCAGACCGGTTCGGGCACAAGCACGAATACTAACGCGAACGAAGTGATCGCCAATAGGTCGGCGCAATTGTCGGGGAAATCGATTGGATCCCATGACCCCGTCCATCCCAACGATCACGTTAACATGGGGCAATCGAGTAATGACGTCATCCCATCCGCGATTCACATCAGCGCCGCCGAACAATTGAAAAATGAATTAGTGCCGGCCCTGGAGAAATTGCACGGCGCTCTCGAAGCTAAGGCGAAAGAATTCTGGCACGTGATGAAGATCGGGCGCACGCATTTGATGGATGCCACACCGGTGCGACTCGGACAGGAGTTCTCCGGGTACGCGCAGCAGGCTGCGTATGCCAAAGCGCGCGCGGAGAAAGCGATCGAAGCTTTGCGCGAGGTTGCGCTGGGCGGGACGGCAGTCGGCACAGGTCTGAATCGCCACATCGATTTTCCCAAAAAAGTGTTGCACCACATCGAGCAGCGCACCGGCATAGCATTTTACGAGGCCAAAAATCATTTTGAAGCGCAGGGTGGCAAGGACGCAGTAGTCGAAGCGAGCGGCCATTTGAAAACCATCGCGGTAACTCTTTTTAAAATCGCGAACGACATTCGTTGGCTGAGCAGCGGACCGCGGTGCGGCATTGGCGAGATTCAACTGCCTGCCACGCAACCGGGCAGCTCGATCATGCCGGGAAAAGTAAATCCAGTGATGGCTGAATCGATGATGATGGTGTGCGCACAAGTGATCGGCAACGACGTGACAATCTCTTGGGCAGGTGCGAACGGAAACTTCGAGTTGAACGTGATGATGCCGGTGATGGCGCACGATGTTTTGGAATCCATTCGGTTGCTGGCGAATGTGGTGGATATCTTCACCGAGAAATGCGTCCGAGGCATCGTGGCTAACGAGGAACGCTGCCGCGAGCTCGTCGAGCTTTCGATGGCCATGGTGACCAGCCTCTCGCCGAAGATCGGTTACGATCGCGCAGCGGAAATTGCCAAGGAGAGCGCCAGAAGCGGACGAACGGTTCGCGAGATTGCGCGAGAAAAAAAGATCTTGCCCGAAGACGAGCTCGAGCGCGCACTGGACCCGATCAAAATGACCGAGCCGGGTGGATCCGGCAGCGACTAATGGAGTGTTGGAGTAGTGGAGTGTTGGATTTCAGCGGGCAATCCGGCCGGTTTGAGACGATTTAACGCTTCAACGGTTTAACTGTTTAACGTCGGCGAAACCATGGTTGCCAAACTCGAAGGGCCGCAGTTTTCAGGCGGCGCAAATATCGCCATCAAGTGCCCGAGCCACACATATGAGCAGACCGTTGCCTTTTATCGCGACACTCTGGCTTTGCCCTTGATCGAGGAGGAAAAGGACGGCTGCATTTTCCAATTCGGTCCGAACCGGCTCTGGATCGATAGTGTGCCGAACCTGAGTCACCCCGATGTTTGGCTGGAATTGGAGACGAATGATACCGAAGCGGCTGCTTCATTTTTAAAAGTTCACGGCGTCGCGCGTCGCGATGAAGTCGAGCAGTTGCGGGAAGACTTCAACGGCTTCTTCATCTCAGCGCCGAACGGCGTAATTCATCTCGTTGTGGGACCGGAGGAGGTTTAACGGCGCACACGGAGTGACGCGCCCTACCTGCAGCCGCAATGGTGGGGCGGGCAGTCCTCTGCCCGCCGTTTCAACGAACGGAGCTTCCTCCAAGCTCGCCGCGCCAGCGCCCGACCCATGTGCTCCAGCCGTAAAATCCCAGCGGCTCCAACAGACCTTCTGCCACTAATGCATCCACGTCTGCGCGGCTTGGCGTGATCTTCTCATTCGAGTCGGTGCCGTATATGTCGTCGATTACCATCCAGCATCCGTCCGCAAATTTGTCGCGATAACAATCGATGTCTCTGCGCTTCGAAGCATCGGCATCGAGGATTAAAAGCCCCAGCTGATCGGAACCAAGTGCCTCGCGGACAGCGGATATCGTTTCCGCCTTAAACGACTTTCCTTTAATCAATGTGATCGTATTCGCCACACGCTCTCTGGCGAGATTGCGTTCCAAATCCCGCAAGATGTTGCGAGTTCCGAGCCGTTTGTGTTTCACGCTGCCGCCCGGTTCCACCGCGATTACTTTCTTTTCCTGACGTGAATCACGGGCGCCTAATCCTGCGGCAATCGTTGCTCCTCCCACGAACGCACCGATCTCAAGAATCGCGCCGGAGCAAAGTTTCGCGAAATGATAAATCAAAATCAGCACATCCAGATGGAGCATGGAATATTTGTCGCGGATCTTCATCA
>JBLMXH010000112.1:0-19858 GCA_050257685.1 Nitrospirota bacterium | reverse complement strand
CTATCCAAGTAGGGTCTTGTCTGGGTACATCGCCGGCGTACGGGAAGCGTGGGTTGCCAGTTACAGTGGAGTGTTTGATGACGAGCCCACCGGGATGGTAGTGGACGGCTGTGGGAATGTGTATGTGACGGGCTATACTGCAATTCCAGATTATTCTGCTTACGTCACAATTAAATACAACTCGCAAGGACAGGAAGAATGGAGTGCCCGTTACGATCCACCGAACTGCATTAGCAGCGCTGCAGGTATTGCTGTCGACTCCCTCGGCAATGTCTATGTGACAGGAACAAGCCAAACGTTTGGATCGGGTGATTCTGATTATGTCACCATCAAGTACAACAATTCGGGGGAGCAACAGTGGATTGCACGATATAACGGCGGGGCAAATTCAAATGATGACGCGAACGCCATTGCGGTCGATGGCTCAGGCAATGTGTATGTTACAGGTAGTAGCAGCATTCCGTCCGGCGGCTTTGCGACGGTCAAGTACGACAGTTCTGGACAGCAGCAATGGCTTGCACAATACGACGGTCCCGGGACTCCGGTGACTATCGCGGTGGACAGTTTGGGCAGTGTCTATGTCACAGGTACTAGCGCGGCCCAATACGCAACGATCAAGTACGATAATTCCGGACAGCAGCAGTGGGTTGCCCTTTACAATGGTTCAGTCAATGGCTCCGACCAGCCTGCTGGTATGGTGATCGACCGCTTAGGAAACGTGTATGTCACCGGAACGAGCTGGGGATCACGCGCCGTTCCTGCCGGACTCTCTGCCTACGCAACGGTTAAGTACGATAATTCCGGGCAGCAACAGTGGGTCGCCCTTTACCACGGTCCGGGAAACGGAAGTCAAGCGACTGGGGTCGGCCTTGACAATCTCGGTAACGTCTATGTCACCGGTGGCAGTGAGGCAGTGGATGGCGGCTATGAATACGCTACCATTAAATATAACTCGGTTGGACAACAACAATGGGCTAGCCGTTACCGGGCGCCGGATAGTACAACTGATTTTGCGACAGCCATCGCTGTAAGTAGCTCAGGCAACGTATACGTAACAGGACAAAGCTCGGAAGATTATAGCACAATCAAGTACAACGCGTTAGGCCAAGAACAATGGGTAACGCGGTACAACGGCCCTGCGGGTTTTGATGATTATGCACGTGCCATAGCGCTTGATAGGCGAGAAAACGTCTATGTCACCGGAGCTATCCATCAATCAGAATTCCAGTATGATTGGGATTTCGCGACAGTTAAGTACATGCCAGACCGAATACCGCTGCCGCAGCCGCGGCCGTAAGGCAACAACTTCGAAAGCGGTTGTAGCCGAGAGCGGTGACCTCGGTTGTGTGAAAAAGCCCAATGTGCCCGCGGTCAACACTCCCGGCTACAGCAACGTGTGGTCGCGGTCGGCGCCCGCCGCTGCAAGGGTCTTAAACTTGTGTGAGCTCTGGCTTTGGGTTGGTGCGATATTTCCAATCGCGAGCATGTGTGTTCGACGAATTTGTGTTGCGCAACACGGCGTCTACGCTCCTACGATGTGGCGAGAATTCGCAGACAGGGTCGGTGTTCACGGCGTTTCCAGTTAGCAAAGCAGCCTGACAACGGCAACCGCCGAAATCTATTTCTTTTTGCGGACAACTCCGGCACGGCTCTGGCATCCATTCGGTTCCCCGGAATTGGTTAAAGCTCTCCGATTCTCGCCAGATCCAACCTAGTTCGCGTGCTCGGACATTTTCGAAACGCAAATCCGGAATGGCTGAGGAGGCAGTGGGGCAGGGTAGCACGTCACCGGTGGGATTAACTGTGAGATATCGCTGACCCCAGCCGTGAAGACACGGTTTTGGACGACTCTCATAATAATCGGGCAGCACATAAAAAATATCGACTTTACCTGCGAGGCGCGCCTTCGCTGCGATGGCGATCTCGCCTGCGCGATCCACTTGTTCGCGTGTGGGAAGTAATCCTGCACGATTGTGAAATGCCCACCCGTAAAACTGCACGTTTGCCAGCTCAACTCGCTCGGGCTCGAGCGCTTCTGCCAGGGTAATCATTTGGGGAAGGCGATCAATGTTTCGCCTGTGAATTACAAAATTGAGGCTCAGCGGAATTCCGGCCGCCCGAATTTTTGCCGCGACTTCGAGCTTACGCTCATGCGTGCGCGCACCGGCGATTTGGTCGGCCAGGCTTGCTTCATCCGATTGAAAGCTTAGTTGGATTGAATCCAATCCCGCATCTCGCAACTCGCGCACGCGATTGTCACCCAAGCCGATGCCACTGGTGATGAGGTTACTGTAAAGCTTTGCCTCGCGCGCCTCGCGAATCAGTTCGACGATATCGCGTCGGGCAAGTGGTTCGCCGCCGGAAAAACCGATCTGCAGAACACCAAGCGCAGCGGCTTCACCAATGACACGCTTCCATTCTTCTGTCGTGAGCTCGCTATTACTATAGCCGCCGCTCTGTGGGCGGCGTGAGGTTTGGCACAGCGAAGCGCCTATAGTTGTAGGGCGGGCGCTCCGCGTGCCAGCTTGAGGATCGGCAACCGACGCGGTTGCCCTACAATGATCTGTGGGGTTTGAGCAATAGGGGCAGTGCAGTGGACATCGGTATGTGACCTCAGCAAGCAATGCGTATGGGCGCTGGACATTCATGGTGAATGCTCACTGATGCAGGCCATCATTTCGCACGAAGTGCTTTGGAGTGCGATGCGTCCTCGCATCGCTTTTGCACGCGCGGCGATGCCTTGAAACCGACACGAGGACGTGTCGCACTCCCAAAGCTTCGCGAAATGCAGCAGCGCTGTCATTTGAATTCGATCAGTTTGCGTCGCTGCAAATCCGAAAGCGTATCGCGTACATCCGCAGCGAGCGCTTGCGGGCCTGCTTCGTATTCTTCGGCCAATTCGCAAACGAGCTGCCCCAATGTTCGACCGTCGCAGCGCGAAAGAATTTCGTGCGCGGTCTCATTTAGTTCGACAATACCTTCGGGGTAAAGGAGCACGCTTTTGCCGGTGGCTGAATCGATTTGCAGCCGAACGCCTTTCGCCAGGGTCGGCCGAACAGAATCAGAAATTCTTGTGGCGTGCATTTTTTAACCAGGAGCGCTGTTGTTCAAGCAGCCGCCATAAACGTGATGGATGGCGTCGAGCATGGACCAAAGCACATCGCATTTGAACTCGAGCGCACGAACGGCTTGGCGCTGAAGCTCGGGCGTGTTGCAATATTCCAACGTAATTGCGAGCGCCTCGTTGGAATCGCGCCGGGCCTGCGTGACTCGGCGGCGAAAATAATCCAGCCCGCGAGGATCGATCCATTGATAGAATTTTTCGAAAGCTGTTAGCCGGGTTGTCATCAGATCCGGCGCGAAAAGCTCCGTTAGCGACGATGCGATGGCGACTGGCCAGGGGTGGTTGCGCGCGAAATTCACATATGCATCCACCGCGAACTGCACTCCGGGCAACAAACGTCGGTTATCGAGAAGGTCATCACGCGATAATCCGCAGGCTTCACCAAGCCGCAGCCACGCTTCGATGCCGCCTTCCGTGGAGGCGCGAACTCCTGCGAGCTCGTCGTGTTCCGGCGTTGCAGGAGCTCCCCCTTCCGAAACCCCGTCGTGATCGAGAATGCGATGAATCCAAGCCCGCCTGACTTCGCGTACTGGGCAGTTGGCGAGAATCGCGGCGTCCTTAATGGGAATGTTTCGCTGATAATAGAAGCGATTCGCGACCCAGCCGCGAAGCGCTTCCGGTGAAAGCCGGCCTTCATTCATGGCGAGATGGAATGGATGTTTATCGTGATAAGCGCTCACGCCGATCGCACGCAATTTTTCAGTAAACATTTCGGGAGCCCAAAGGCGGATGGTCATAAAACGATCGCTAGTAAACCGTGTTCTGTTGTCATTCTGAGCGAAGCGAAGCTGCAACGTAGCGGACAACTTCGTGAGGCCAGGCTTTCAATCTCGGATCAAAAATTTGGACGGACCTAATCGATCAGGCCAGAGATGTTTGAAAGCCTGGCCTCATGCTTCGCATTTCGTTGCAGCGTTTCGCTCAACATGACGGCGGTTTACAATACGATCTCTAATCCATCGCGTGCGACCTCGATTCCGGCCTGCTCGAGTTGTGTGCGTTCCGGAGACTCGGGCATAAGGATCGGATTTGTGTTGTTGATATGAGTGTAAATCTTCCGACCCGCCGCCGATTGCCGCAAGAAATCAAGAGTGCCGCCATTGATTGGCAGATGATTCATCTCGCGAGCACTGCGCGCGCCCGGCCGCACAGCAGCAAGTTCATGGTCACTCCAGAATGTGCCGTCGAACAAAATCAGATCTGAGGCGCCAGACCCTTCTGACAATTCACGCGTAAGCTCGCCAACCGCCGGCGCAATTAACGCCAAACGACCCGATGCTTTGTCTAAAAACTGAAACGCGACACTATGCGGCAATTCGATCGCGCGAAAACCGATGTTGCCCTTCAATGGTTGAAAGTCGGAACTGACATTTCGCCATTCGATTCCGCAGAACCGGGCGAGAGTGCGGTCAAGCCACGTGAGCGCAGCTCGGGTTTCATCGGTAGCATAAACGACAAGCGGTTTTTCTTGTTGCCGCAGGAGCACCAGGCCGAGCGCATGATCAATATCTGCGTTGGTCAAAAGAACACCTGTGATGGGAGTGTTGCGCAATGCATTGCGCCCCGGCTGCAATCGCGTTGTTTTTTCGATTTGCCCCGGTAAATCAGGCGAGGCGTTTATTAACCACCAATTCTGAAATTCTTCCGAATCGCCGCTGACCGCGATGCTCGATTGAGTCTGCGGGTTAATTTTTCCTGCGCGCGCGGCGATGCAGTTTATGCAGGCACAGTTCCATTGCGGCAGACCGCCGCCGGCCGCGCTGCCGAGGATATGGATCCGAATCAACCGGAGTTTTCGCCGTAATTTCCCGCCCGATCAAACCGCTCCCGCGTAAGAAGTGCACTCAAAAAAGATCGGCACCGTTTTCAGCGTCGGTTTGATCCACCTTTTTTTCGTTCTCATGAGTCGCTCAGTTCCATCAGGGCATATGGCATATGGGTCAACTTATTTTTTGATGAAGCTGATGTCGCCGCTGCGTTCCACGCGCGCGACTCGGACATTGGAAAGGTCGTCTGTGTGTGCGCTAAGACGCATGTCTTCGTCCAAATCGTGGGTCGAGATGTGGTTGCGCCACATCATGGCTAAATCGCATTGCCCGTCGCGTACAATGAAATCAGGCCTGCCTTTGACCAAAGTCCCAAACTGATGCGAATAGAACGTGAGAAAAGCGAACAGGCGATGGAGCAGCACCAAAACAACACCTCCGCCCAGGGTCGCGAAAAAAGGCGCCGAGCCGTTAATGGCGCGAGAGAGGACCGCGGCGAGAATCACAAGCAGGACGGCGTCGAATGGTGTTTTCCGCGAGAGTGAGCGTTTGTGTCCAAGCCGGACCGCGGCCAGCGTGACAAGAAAAACAATAATTCCCCGCAATGAAATTTGAAGGAATGTCAAATTTCTCGGCTCCGCACCGAGGCCGAGCAAAGTTTCAAAAGAGGTCCAGAATGCATTCATAGATAAGATTTTATCGTCGGAAAACGCGTTGTCGCGCGGATAAGCCCGTTCACCGCTGCTTGCGCGGGAAACCTTCGCGTGGCATAAGACCACGCTCACGCAGTTTCAAACCGATCCAGCACACGACGTTTATGCCAACAGCGCCACCTCCATCTCGCGATGTCGCACTGGAAACGCGTTTTTTTTGGGAGCGTTTCAAAAAGCCAATTATCGCGGCCGCGATCATCGTCGTTCTCGCAGGTATTGCATTCACCGGTTATCGGTTTTATTCCGACCGGCGCGCGGCGGCTGCATCCGCTGCGTTGGCGAGCGCGAATACCGCGCAAGAGTACGAACAGGTAATCGATCGTTACGCCAACACGTCTGCCGCCGCTGATGCCTATATTTTACTTGCCGAAGCGCAGCGCAAGGAAGGCAAGTTCGCTGAGGCGAACAAAACGCTTGAAACGTTCATTGCGAAATATCCGAAGCATGAGTTTGTGAGCACGGCCAAGATGGCAATGGCGGCCAACCTAGAGTCGATGGGTAAAACTGATGAAGCGTTAACGACGTATCAACAGATCGCGTCGACTTATCCCAACAGTTACGCTGCGCCGTTAGCCATGCTCTCACAGGTATACATCCTGAAGTCGAAAAATCGGAACGACGACGCGCGGCGTATCTGCGAAACGATGCTCACCCAATTCCGAACGAGTTTTTGGGCCGGCGAAGCGATGCAGCAACTGCGCTTGCTGAAACCGGTCACGACATCGACGCCGCCACCGGTGCCAGCAGCAGGGTCCATGGTACCGCCGATGTTGGCAAATCCGGGCGCACCAGCGCCGGAAGCTCCGCCTGCGCCGGGCCAGCCGCAAGGCGCGCCATCGCCAAAGAAACCGTAGGCGTAGGGCGCCACCGCCGGGCAAGCCGACAAGGCGGGACAACGAGTGCAGGGTATAGTGTCCGCTGTCCTCAGCGGATTCGCGGCAATGTTGCTTTTGACACAATGCGCTGAGGACAGCGCACGCTACAGCTACAGTTGCTGCTTATCGTTTCGAAAATTGGAACCGCTTGCGCGCACCGGGTTGACCGGATTTTTTTCGCTCTTTCATGCGCGGATCGCGACGCAGCAGGCCCTCCGATTTGAGTGAGCCTCGTAAATTTGCGTCGACTTGAAGCAGCGCTCGCGCGATCGCGAGTTGAGCGGCACCGGCCTGGCCCATTATACCGCCGCCGCTGGCGTGAATGAAGACGTCGTAAGCGTTAACCGCCTTTGCATTCTGCAGAGGCTGTAACACTACGTTCTGCAACGGCACCGTTGGAAAATAATCTTCAAAGGTCCGGCCGTTTATGTCGATTTTTCCGCCGCCTGGCATCATTCGAACGCGTGCGACTGATGTTTTGCGGCGACCTGTGGCGATGAATTCCTCGGCTTGTGGCATAGATCGGGACCTCTAAAGTTTGACGGCTTGGGGCTGTTGCGCGGTGTGCGGATGCGAATCGCCGCGATATACTTTCAACTTGCGATAAACATGCCGACCGAGCCGATTGTGCGGAATCATTCCTCGAACCGCCCGTTCGATTAGCAATTCAGGATGACGAGCCCGGCGCGCCCGCACACTTTCAGATTTGTGGCCGCCGACATAACCCGAAAAACTCATATAGCTTTTCTGTTCTTCTTTTTTTCCGGTGAGCCGGACCCTTTCAGCATTAATGACAATGACAAAATCTCCAGTGTCTACGTGCGGCGTGAAAACGGATTTTTCTTTCCCACGGAGCAGGTTGGCAGCCTTCACGGCAACGCGACCGAGCACCTGGTTTTGGGCATCAATAACCCACCACTTGCGCGGCACTTCGGTGGCTTTTGCAGAAAACGTCTTCATGTCTGGAAAAAAGAGCAGCCAAATTACGGGGGAGCCACGCCTATGTCAACCTGCTGACCCGCTGCTTTCGTCAACAATGCTTCTGTAGTCAGATCGACGGCGGACAAAAACACCTCTTGGCGGCTGGCACGGCCGCCCTACAATTGTAAGGCGTTGGAAAGCCCGGCCGTTGCTTCGCATCTGCTACGGCTGTAAAACGCCATTTTATAATGGACACTTTAGCTAAGACAAAAACCGCCATTACGCCCCGGCGCGACGAAGATTTTCCGGAGTGGTATCAACAAGTCATTCGTGCCGCCGAATTGGCCGAACCGTCGGATGTGCGTGGTTGCATGGTCATTCGCCCCTGGGGCTATGGGATCTGGGAAAACATGCAGCGCCAGCTCGACGCGCTGATTCGCGCGACCGGACACCGCAATGCGTATTTTCCTTTGTTCATTCCGTTGAGTTATTTCGCCAGGGAAGCTGAGCACGTCGAAGGGTTCGCTAAAGAATGCGCGGTGGTTACGCATTACCGGCTCAAAATGGATGAGGAAGCGGGGTTGGTGCCCGACCCGGAATCAAAATTGAGCGAACCATTGGTCGTTCGGCCGACAAGCGAAACGATCATCGGTGCGAGCTACGCGAAATGGGTGCAATCGTATCGTGATTTGCCGATCCTGATCAACCAATGGTGCAACATCGTGCGCTGGGAAATGCGAACGCGATTGTTCCTGCGCACAACCGAGTTTCTGTGGCAGGAAGGCCACACCGTTCATGAAACAGAAGCAGAAGCGCGAGAAGAAACGAAACGGATGCTCGGCGTGTACGAAACCTTCGTCCGCGAACGTTGCGCAATTCCCGTATTCGCTGGTCTAAAATCAGACAGTGAAAAATTCCCCGGCGCGGTGGAGACAATGGCGCTTGAAGCAATGGTGCAGGATCGCAAGGCAATCCAGGCCGGCACATCGCATTTTCTCGGGCAAAATTTTGCCCGTGCCAGCGGGATTCAGTTCCAGACGCGCGAAGGCAAACAGGAATTTGGCTGGACCACCAGCTGGGGCATGACAACGCGCATGGTGGGCACAGTTGTCATGGCGCACGGGGACGATGACGGCGTTATTTTGCCGCCGCGTATCGCGCCGACGCACATCGTTATTTTGCCGATCACGGCCAAGGCAGAGACGAGCGCGACTGTTTTGGAAACCTGCGACAGACTTGCTGCCGAATTACGTGACAAAACATTTCTCGATAATGTTGCAATTGAAGTTGAAGTCGATCGGCGCGATCTCGGCGGCGGAGTTAAGAATTGGGATTGGATCAAGAAAGGTGTGCCGGTGCGCGTTGAGATAGGCCCGCGCGACCTCCAACAAAATTGCGTCACAGTCAGCCGACGCGATAAGCCGGTGAAAAACAAGGAGTCGATCCACATCAACGAATTCGCAGCCCGCGCGCCGGAAATTCTTGCCTCCATTCAGGAGTCGCTGTATGCGCGTGCCAAAGAGTTCAGGGACGCGAACACGCACGTGATAAATTCGCAGAAAGATTTCTATGATTTTTTCACCGCGAAGAACCCTTCGAAGCCGGAAATCCATGGCGGCTTTGCCCTGGCTCACTGGAACGGGTCACGTCAGATTGAAGAACAGATCAAGAACGATCTGAAAGTCACGATCCGCGTCATTCCTTGCGATGATTCGTCCGAGCCTGGGAAATGTATCTTCACCGGCGAACCGAGCGCGCGCCGCGTCGTTTGGGCGAAATCGTACTGACGAAAGGGTTGCAACAACAGTGTATGATGTACCAGTTGACGGCGAGGCAGTGACTGGTTTATTTCCGCGCGCCGATGCAGTTAAAGCTCTATAGCCGTCAGTGGTGCTCCTGGTGTATTGATGCGAAGGATTATCTTAGCGAGAAAGGCTATTGCTTTCAGGAGATCGACGTCGGCAAAGATCGGCGGGCGTACGAGGAGATGAAGCAGCTTTCAGCTCAAACGTACGTGCCCACGTTTGTCGCGGGCGACAAGGTTTTGGCAAATTTTGACACGAATCAGCTTCAAAAATTTCTGAACGAGCATCAGATCAATCCCTAGCACGCTGTTCCGTGATGCTTTTCGGTCTCCTTCTTACGCTCGGCGTGGCCGTGCTCAGCTTCGGTCTCCGCACGTTTCAAAATTCCTATGCGCAAAAAGCCGGCGCACTGGGAATTCTCGCCGCCACGTTTCTCGGATTTTATTTTGCTACGAACAATTGGGTGTGGGGTTTAGTCGCAGCCGTAGCCTGGCTATTCCTGCCCTGGCTGGAAATTCTTACCAGGATTCGTGCGCTGCGCCTTCCAAAAGAAAAACAGCTTCGACCGAAAAGTCCGCCATCATCGGACACCTTTCCGGCACTTAGCGAAATCACGCGTGAGATCGAAGACGAAGGATTCGCTTATGTCAGCGATGCTGGCTGGGATTGGGAAGATTACCGTCAGTTTTTCCGATTGTTCTACAGAGAAGAAGATCGCGCCCAGGCCGCCATTTGCCTGAATGAGCAGCGTGATTTCTCGTTCTATTATCTGCGTATTTCGTCGCGAACAAAGGATGGCACGGTTTGGACAACCTGGAATTATCCATTGTCCTACGGCTTAAAACTCTCCCCCGCGTTCCGGATTAATCGGCAGCGACCGGATCGATCTTTTTGGCAGCTTGATCAAAGTCATCGAGAATTTTTGCGGCGAAACAAAGTTGATCCAGCGCACATCGAACCACTGGATGAAGAGCAGATTCAGGCCGATATCGAAAAAGATCTGCGAGACCAGATCGCGCACAACATTCACAAAGGCGTTCTGAAGCAAACCGCTACAGGCGACGTGAAATATTCCTGGCGCGGGATGATTTATCTGTGGTGTCAGTTTCTGGTCGATCTGGTGCGCTTATAGTCATCCCGAGCGGAAGAAACCGAAGTCGAAGGTACGGCGCGTCATTCCCGTGCGCGCCGTAGGTCATGACATCCCGCCGGCGTGCAGAGGACTGCCCGCGCTACCAGTCCGTGCAATGTTCATTTGAACTTGCGCAAGCCTGCGCGGTGAAGGATCGTGCCTGCATGCTCACCGAGAGGCAAAGGAGCGTCCTTGATTTTATTCAGCGCGAGCAACGCGAGAAAGGTGTCACGCCGAGCACGCGCGAAATCCAGAATCATTTCGGGTTCGCCAGTCAGACGTCGGTGATGCAGTACATCGTAGCACTGGAACGCAAAGGTTTTCTCAACCGGCACGCGCGCAAGGCTCGCGCGTTGATCACGCCGGCGATGAAGGTTCGGATTACCGATATTCCAATTTACGGTCAAATTCCGGCTGGAATGTCGACGTTGACGGAGCAGAGCATTGAAGGGCATGTCTCGCTGGACACACGTTCGGCGAACGTGTTGAAGAACCGGGGCACATTTGCATTACGAGTTCGAGGCGAGTCGATGATCGGCGCGCATATCGTTGATGGCGATGTTGTGATTTTGGAAGACACGAAAGATGTGCATGATGGCGATATCGTTGCGGCGTTGATCGACGGGGAAACGTCATTGAAGCGTTATGTGGTGGAGCGCGGCCGCCCATATCTGAAAGCGGAGAACCCGCGTTACCCCGATCTAGTGCCGGCGCGCGAGCTTAAAATTCAAGGCGTAATGGTCTCACTGATCCGCAAGCAAGAGCGGCGGAAAAGGCGCTAAGAGAGATTCAAGCGCAAGATGATGAGGCGGCGATCTTGAGCAGCTTCATTGCAATGTTTGCTCACATATGTGATCAAACATTGCAATGGTGTGTGAGGGCGGGTGTTCGTGCGTATGAAGTGTTCATTTGAACGTAGTGCTCAAATGTGCCATGTTTGTTTGCCATGGCTGCGAGCGCCAAAATTATCGATCTTCGGAACCTGCTCGCGGAGCGTTTCCCTCATGCTTCATCGACGACAGCGACGCGCCTAAGTACCGGTTTACCTTGTCTTGAAGAGCCCATTGGCAGCGGATTACCGCGTGGCGCGATTACGGAATTGATCAGCCCTGCCCGCACTGCTATGCACAGCGTTGCAGGCGGCCCGGGAACAAGTGCAGGAAGCGCATCACTCATTCGCGCACTCATCCATTGTGCATATCGGGACAATTATTTCGTGGCGCTGATTGATGGACGCGATTCGTTTGATCCTTGCGGCTTAGATAATGCGTCGCTGCAACACCTCCTTTGGGTTCGGTGCACTAAAGCATCTCAAGCAGTGAAAGCGGCTGATCTCCTTTTGCGTGATGGTAATTTCCCACTGGTCATTGTCGATCTGGTGCTGAACGCACCTGATGAATTGCGTAAAATTCCGCAAACGAATTGGTATCGCTTGCAACGGCTGGTCGAGATTGTGCCAACGGCATGCCTCGTTTTCACGCGATACGAAATGGTTAGTAGCGCGCAACTGAAACTGGTGCTCGAAAATTCATGGGAGATCCAAACTTTTGAAACCGAGAACGCGCTTTCACGACTCGGAATTGTTGTGAAAAGATCGCATCTTCCGGAAGTCCCAACTCAGAAATCAGCGGTGAGCTAGAATCATGTTTGCTACGATTTACTTACCGAATTTCTATTTGCAGGCAGCCATGCGCCATCAGCCGGAACTCTGCGAAAAACCGGTAGCGTTAATCGAAGAACATGAAAGGAAACCCGTCATCATTCAATTGAATGAAACCGCAGAAAACGCCGGTATTCGAAAGGGAATGACTCCGAGCCAGGCGTTGGCGCGATCGTTGCGTGTGGTCATCAAAGTTCGTGCACCCACGCAGGAAAAATCGATACAGGAAATTTTGCTTCACTACGCATTTACTCTCAGCCCTTTTGTGGAAAACACCGGGCCGGGTATTTGCACACTTCAGTTTACCGACTGCCGCAGGTTGCTTGAAAAGGTATGTCGCGTGATCGAGCAATTAGTCGCGTGCGAAATTCGCACTCAAGCGGCAATTGCTCCGATTTCAGATATCAGCTTTCTGGCAGCACACCTCGCTCGTCCCGTGTTGCAGATCGAGAACGCAAAAGAATTTCTCGCGGCTCTGCCGATAGAAACTCTCGCGATGCCCGGCACGTAGATCGATGCCCGCGTTCAGCGATCCTTTTTAATTTGTCCAATTTCTTCCGTTCGCTTCGCGACGAACGATTTTATTCGGGCATACTCTTTCTGAGCTCCGTTGGCAAAATCGCGCGGCCCGTACTCGAACAGCACCACGAAGCAAAACGTCAGGGCCAGGAACACACCAAACCAAAAAATCCCCCTCAGAAGCGCCATCTCAAAAGAGAACGTTTTGGTTAGCTGTATCAATCGCTGCGGGAGAGCTGATGCCAGTTGCAAGGTTTCGGGCGCGAGGATATATGAACTCCCTCGCGCAAACGGGTAGGTACCGAAGTGGCCAAACGGGGCAGACTGTAAATCTGCTGGCTTTACGCCTTCGCTGGTTCGAATCCAGCCCTGCCCACATTTTGCCGATGTGTGTGTAGCGTGCGCTGCCCTTAGCGGAGCGAATCAAATTGGCCGCAAACGAAAATCCGCGGAGACAGCGGATTCTACACGATGTGTCTGCAGACAACGCCAGTTGGCTAATAGCCGCCTCTTCGCTGGCCGCCGTCACGCCGTCCGCCGTATCCGCCGCCGCCGTAACGTCCACCACCACCACCGCCACCCGGCGGCCGCTGCTCGCGCGGACGCGCCTCATTCACGGTCATTGGCCGGCCATCCATGGTTTGGCCGTTGAATTTGGAGATGGCGTTCTGCGCTTCTTCATCCGAACTCATTGTCACAAAGGCGAATCCACGTGATTTGCCAGTGAATCTGTCCTGCATGAGAGTCACTTCCTGCACAGCGCCAGCCTGCGAAAAAAGCTCCTGCAGTTCGTTCTCCGTAGTGTTGAAGGGGAGATTGCCTACGTATAATTTGGTTCCCATTGAGTTTATTCGTAGAAAACGCAGCCAGGTAACTGTTTCCGCTTATCGGATTTCAAATCGCCATTGAATAAACTCAACTGACAATCCACCAACTTCCGGGCTTCCGTTTCCCGTTTTGCGGTAAGTTGTAAAATGCTTCTTTTAAGAAAGCAATAGAAAATCAAGGTCAATTTTTCACGTTAAATCATGGCTCAACGAGAAAGGCAAAATGCCACCAATGGTCCAGCCCGCGTGGCAGTTACGGCCGCGGGCGTGGTCAGTCCGCTTGGGTTTGGTTTGGCCGAAACGCTCGAGTCGTTACGCTGCGCACGTGATTGCGTGACTGCGGTGATGCGTTTCTCAGTCACGCAGTGCCGGTGCAAAACCGCGGGGCAAGTTTCCGACTCGCGTCTGCTTGCCAGCCACACGCCGATAGCCCGTTCGCAACGCCTGCATCGCGCATCGCATATGATGATCCAGGCTTTGCAAGAAGTCCTTGCGCAACAGCCTCAATTTGAGCCGCAATTAATGGTAGTCGGAACGACAAGCGGCGGCATGTCGTATGGCGAGCGCTATTACCGATCCCTCAATGGAAGAGGGGATCTGCGGCATGCGCCGACGTGGATCGCTAATTACCCGGCGCAAAAACCAGTGATTGATGCGCAGACCGCTTTTGGAATTTCAGCGCCGTGTCACGTGATCGCGAACGCCTGCGCGTCCGGGACAAATGCGGTCGGTCACGCGTTTGAATGCGTGCGCTCCGGTCGTTACGAACGTGTCTTAGCGGGTGGCTACGACGCGCTCGCAGAAATGGTTTTCGTCGGCTTTGATTCGCTTCAAGCCTCAACACCGGAGAAATGCCGGCCGTTCGATCGCCATCGGTCTGGTATGGTGCTCGGCGAAGGTGCTGCGGTTCTGGCCCTGGAAAATTTAGAGGTCGCTCGACAGCGGGGGGCGCCTATTCTCGCCGAGATCGTCGGGTACGGAATTTCTACCGACAACTTTCACATCACACAACCAGAGCCATCGGGCATTGGTGCGCGACAAGCAATGGAGCGCGCTCTCGAGAGCGCGCAGATCTCCGCGGCCGACGTTGATTATATTAACGCGCATGGCACAGCCACGACGTTCAACGATGCAGCCGAGGCCAAGGCAATCAGCGCGTTGTTCAACGGCGTGCCGGTGAGCTCAACCAAAAGCATGATGGGCCATTCTCTGGGCGCGGCGGGCGCTATTGAGGCCGTGGTTTGTTTGCTTGCACTTCAACACCAATTTCTTCCCGCTAACATTAATTTCACCAGTTCAGATGACGGTGTCGATCTCAACATCGTTGCTAACGAAGCGCAACCGGCGGTCATGAACATGGCGTTATCGAACTCGTTTGGATTCGGTGGAACGAATGCTTCGGTGTTAATGCGTAAATTGCCGCCTTCAGAACTGCCGCGAACACGAAACGCATGAGTCTGGCGATTGCCGGTATGGGGTGGGTTACCCCGCTGGGTACTGGCATTGATTCGGTTTGGGAGCGATTGCTTCAGGGTGAGGAAGCATCCGCAACGACGATTTCTGAACAACTCACCGATCGTTCATACAGCATTTTTCGTGTACCTGAATCAGCGCTAAAAGGGATTTCCCATCCGCGCCTTCGCCGCGCCAGTGCTATTTCGCGTTTCGCCGCGGTAGCTGGACTACAAGCGTTGGAGTCGGCAGGAGTAAAACGCGAGTTTCAGGATGCTGAACGAATCGCGCTCATTTTTGCCATCTCAAATGGAGGCGTCACTTACACGAAACGTTTTTACGAAGAAATAGTCCGCACAGGGGCACAGGCAGCCAGTCCACTCCTGTTCCCAGAAACTGTATTCAATGCGCCGGCAAGCCATCTTGCCGCTATCCTTGGATTGACGGGCGCGACCTATACGCTGGTCGGCGACGGCACCGTCGGCCTTGCCGCGATTACAATGGCTGAACAATTGATGGCGAATAAGGCGCTGGATTATTGTCTCGTCGTAGGCACCGAAGAAATCGACTGGCTGCTATGCGATGCTTATCATCGGTGGCGTTTGTTGCGTTTAGGACCACCTATTGAGCCCTTTAGTGAGCAGAACCACGGAATTATCTTAAGCGAAGGCGCGGGAGCGATCGCGCTGACACGCGACGCATCGCTCAGGATCGAACGCGCTCATCCGGGCGGTTATTTCAGTAAACGAGCTGAAGCGGAAACGATTCTGCAGCGCATGTTATTTGATCTCGCCCAAACAGAAATCGATCTTGTTATCTCGAGCGCGAACGGGACCTTCGTCGACCACGCAGAATGCCGAGCGCTTCAACAGGTCCTTCCAAACGCGCTGGTCTACACCGGCAAGCCCGCTTTGGGCGAGAGCGTCGGAGCGGCGGGATTATGGCAGATCATCCTGGCGGCCCAAGCACTTCATTCGAGAGAGATTCCGCCGGTGCTTCACGCGGATCCGACGGTCGGTTTACGTCTTTCACGCTCGCGAATGCCATTGGCGAGCGCGCGCCGCGCGATCGTTTTAAGCTGCGGACTTAATCAGCAGACGGCTGGTCTGCGACTGGCGCGTCAGTGACAGACCGGTCGATTTCGTTCGTTACGCCGGACCATCAATCCCGCTGAGATAGTGGATGTTACAGCTAAAGTTCTTTGTTTAAGTGGCCGAAATCTTTTTTGCCGAATCCGCTTGCGCGCTTGGATAAACGTTCTTAATTAAGCGTCCATTTTCCCCGCGCCAGTCGATTAGAAATGGCGCTACAACAGTCATCATGGCCAAATCAAAGAAAAAAAATACCTCTGCGGCAAAATCGGCTGCACAAAAGTCGCGGCCAGCTCGCAAACTTCACGCCAGGAAGGCCAAGCCGAAAAGCCCTGCGCGTGAAAAGAAGGTCGCACGCCGTTCGCCGAAAACGAACTTCGAAGGCACCCAGTCGCCCGCAGCGGTCCTGCTCGGGCTTAACCATCGCGAAAAGAAGTTGGATCCGTTCGTTCGCCAACAAAAACAAAAACTGCTTCAGCTTCGGGATGCGGTAGTGGACTCGATGGCTGGAGTGGCCCAGGGCACTCTTCGATCACGCGCCGAGGGCAGCGAAGCTTCCGCCTTTGGAATGCATCAGGCCGATGCCGGATCGGACGCGTACGACCGCGACTTCGCGTTAAGTTTGCTTTCGCAAGAACAGGACGCGCTTTACGAAATCGACGAGGCGCTGAAGCGCATTGAGGTTGGAACATACGGGAAGTGTGAGATGTCGGGTAAACCAATCCCGCGCGCACGTCTCGAGGCGATTCCCTTTGCCCGTTTCACGGTGGAGTGTCAATCGCAGTTGGAAAAACAGAGTAAAGCCGCCCGGATTCGACCATCAGTTACTTCTTTGTTTGGCTTGACCGAAGAGGAAGGCGGCGAATCCGAGGAGGAGGAGGCCACCCCGCCGGAAGTGAAGGAGTAATCGAAAGTTATGGCGCAGGAGATTGTCATGCTCGAATGCACGGAAGCTAAAGCGCTTGGGAAGCCACCTTCGCGTTACATGACGACGCGCAATAAAAAAAGTCCACGCACGCCGAATCGATTGGAGAAGAAGAAATACAATCCGTTTCTGAGGCGGCACACTGTGCACCGCGAACATAAGTAATCAGCCATGCAGCCAAAAACACCAAAACGACGTTCCGCATTTCGCCGCGCCAATCGACCCATGCCACGGCGCCGGATCGATATCGCTATGGAGGCGATCGATTACAAAAACCCGGATCTTCTGAAGAAATTTGTAACCGAGAGCGGCAAAATTCTGCCTCGTCGAGTTACAGGGATGCCTGCATACATGCACCGGAAAATCACGCGCGAAATCAAACGCAGCCGTTCGGTGCTTATGATGAAGTGACAAATTTTGGGGCGCACGCATCTTGCGTGCCCCGCTCGGCATCATGCCGAGCAAGTCTTCGTCGGCAAGATGCCGGCGTGAGCACTAGAAGCGTCCGGTCCCTACGCCTTCGGCGTACGTTCGCCTTCCTCAATTAACTTCCAGAACTCGCGCGTTTCGCCCAATTGCGCGTCCTCAGAAACGGGCAATTTGCTGCGGAACAGAAAATCGCGAAGCGTGTTTTTGTGCAAAACGCGATGCACTTTGACGCCTTCCTCGGTCTTAGCGAAATAAATGCGGTAATTTTTTGCGCGATATCGATAGAGCTTCTTTCCCTCGCGTTCGATCACTCCGAAGCGGTCGGTATCCAGCTGATCTAAATCTTCAGGTAAGATCTGGAACTCGGCCAGCAGCTCAAGCTGCAACGTTTTTGGTAAAGCCGAAATCTCTGCCGCACTCAGCTCATTGAAGACTATCTGGAACATTTATTTTCGTTAACAGTTGAAGCGTTGACGCCGCTTGAACTGAGGTTTGGATTCTGATCCGATTTAATGTCTCAACGCTTCAACGATCCACCGATCCTCAAAGATAGACGCGCCGTACACGAACGCCAATTCGTGTCACGATTTCCCACGTGATCGTCCCGGCTTTTTCGGCCAATTCAGAACAGGGGATTTCTTCGCGGCCGTCACGTCCCATGAGAACAACATCGTCGCCTACCTGCACGTCATCGAGCCCGCTGACATCGATCACCATCAAGTCCATCGTTACCCGGCCGAGAAGAGGGCAGCGCTTTCCTCGCACCAAAAACGCGGCGCCATGGTTCGATAGATGCCATGGATACCCGTCGGCGTAGCCGGCAGACAACGTTGCGACGCGCATATTTTGCGGTGCGATGAAGGTGCGGCCATAGCTGATCGAGCTACCCTTCGGCACCTCCCGCACGAGACAAATTCGTGTTTTCCACGTCATCACCGGTTTGAGCAATTGGCGAAATTCCGGGAGCGGCGAAATGCCGTAGAGCATGATACCGGCGCGCACAATGTCGTGGGTTGGCTGATTGAAGGCGAGAGTGCCGGCGCTCTGCAGCACATGGGTCTTGTAACTTCCAGGAAGTTCTGCGCGAATTTGGTCAACGATTTTCTGGAATCTCACGAGCTGGTCGCGCGTGTATTCTGCATCTTCGTTGGATACCGGCATGTGTGTTGAGATGCTGTGTATCTTAACGTTCGCCATTCCGGCCACGCGTTGGAACACCTCGCGCGCGACATTCTGCACCACACCCATTCGCCCCATGCCAGTGTCGATTTTGAAATTCACCGACGTCGGCTTTAAGCGATCGAACGCCTGGGCTTCCTCCAAACTGGAGATCGTGGGGATGAATCCGTGTTCGGCAATCGCTGGGCGTTCCTCAGGAGTCGCAGGGCCGAGGATCACGATGGGATGCGGCAGCGATTCGCGTAAGGTCAGAGCTTCTTGAAGATTGGCGACGCCAAATAATTGTGCCTGATCGGCGAGAGTTTCCGCGACGCCGAGCAATCCGTGGCCATAAGCATTCGCTTTCACGACCGCGAGCATCTCAGCGGATCCGATTCGATCCCGGACGACCTTGGCATTGTGGCGCAAAGCGGCCCGATCAATTTCAGCCCAGCAACGGTAAGTTTCTTTCATTTTGTTTCAGGAACATAGACATTCTATCTCTGCGCCGAGCAGGTTTTGAACCCGCTGACAACAGCCAACAACATGTCCGCTTACCGCACAGCCTACAAGCCTATGTTCCTAGTTTGGAGATGGTGATGTGTGGTTCGCGCAAATAAAGTGGTTCCAGCGGCGGCAGACAAAAGCTTCGTCGGGGCTCATTGGCAAGTCTGGCCAGAATGAGTGCCGAGGGAAAGCAAATCACAGCTCGGTCGAATCGCGGGAGCGACTCCGAAGAGAAAACTGGTGTGGCAGGGTCAAGCGATTCGAGTTTTGGGTTGAGCTCGAGATCCGAACAAAGCGTTGGGCCTTCAATCACTTCGTTGCTGACGATACGCGTGAAGAAAAAGGATTTCCTGCGCGCGTCACCAATCACACAATATTCCTGCGCGTCGCACTCCATGGCGCAAATCGAGGGATACCCGATCAAGCGCGCCTCGCAGGAAAGCTGAATCCCGATCGCGGCCGAAATCGCGATGCGCGTTCCCGCATATGAGCCGGGGCCAAGTCCGACAATCATCGTTTCAGGAAGGCCGAATTTTTCTCGCACCGCGTGGAGGTTCTCGAAAAACGCTGCAGAATTCTTTCGATCGTTAGGCCATTCACGCGTGAACTTGATTCCGCTATCCAGCCAGGCCAGGCTCCCGCGCGACGTGGAAAGTTCAACCGCGAGAGTTTTCATGACGGGGATTTGATAGCGTTATCACTCGCTGACGCTCCGATTTTATTTCAAACGAAATCCAGTGCGCCTGCTCGGGAATTAATTCCGGAAAGCGATCAGCCCATTCAATCACTGAAACGCCGTCGCCAAAAAAATAATCTTCCAAGCCAAGCCGCATGGCTGATTCTTGGTTTTCCAAGCGGAAGAAATCGAAGTGGTAGACGGGCAATCGCCCGCCTTGATACTCGTGCAGGATGGTAAAGGTCGGACTAGTTACCGCGGCATCGCTTTTCAAACCG
>JBLMXH010000111.1:0-22711 GCA_050257685.1 Nitrospirota bacterium | reverse complement strand
CGGCGATCTTTGCCAGCTTAGTTAGGATGTCGTCTTGAATGCCATCAGCCAGCGAGGCGTCGTTGCTATCGTTGCTCAGATTTTCAAACGGTAAGACCGCGATACCAGTTATCGCCGGGCTTGTGGCGAATTGGCTCGTCCAAATATTCCAACCTACGACCGCGGCCAAAGCGACTAACGACACAATCAACGCCGCGACAAGCGGCTTTCGGCGTATCCATTTGTTTGCACGGATCAGAATTCCTGCGCGCCTGGCTTGGGTTGGCTCATGCCTCAGCCAGTGTTCAAGATCTTCAGCGAGAGCAAGCGCAGACGTGTAACGTTGCCTTGGATCTTTCTCGAGACATTTCAAACAGATCGTAGATAGATCGCGATCCACTTTCGGATTCAGGAGTCGAGGTTGTCGCGGATCTGTATCCAGTACCTGGCGGATCGTTTCGTAGGTGGTTTTCCCGAGGAAAGGCGGATGACCTGTCAGAAGCTGATAGAGCACGGCGCCAAGTCCATAAACGTCGATCGCATTCGAAAGCTGCGCTTGTTCCCCTCCTGCTTGCTCTGGGGCCATGTAGCTGGGTGTGCCTAAAGTCTCAGTCGTGCGGGTAACACTGCTTTCTGTTTCCAGCAGCCTTGCTAATCCAAAATCTGTGAGATGCGGATCGCCTTTCGCATCAAGCAAAATGTTTCCGGGCTTAATATCTCGATGAAGAATTCCGCGCTGATGTGCATGGTGCACTGTGCGTGCCAGCTTTGCTATCATTTCCGCCGCTAGCCGACTTGGCATCGGCTCCCCTTTGATAACTTGATCGAGTTGCCCGCCTTCAACCAATTGCATGCTGAAATAACAGGAACCATTGCTTTGGCCGATTTCATGGATCGGAACAATGAATGGATGGTCCAGCCTCGCGGCAGCCTCCGCCTCGAGCCGAAACCGCTTCACGTGAGCTTTCGTTGCCCAATGACCGAGCCCAATAATTTTTAGCGCGACAATGCGATTTAGACTTTTTTGTCGCGCTCGATAGACCACGCCCTGGGCGCCCCGGCCAATTTCCTCCAATAATTCATAGTCCCCGAGCTCTCTTAAATTTTGGACGCCGTTCCCGTTCGATAGCTGCAACGGCCCGCCTTTCTCCGTGTCTTCACTGCTGAATAAGCCAACGGCCGTGTCGATTAGACATGCCGGACAAAGTCCTTTCGGCGCGTCGTCAAAAATTATATCCGAGCAGTTATCGCAAATTCTGGTTGCCGCCTTCATTCAACCAGCCAATCGCTGACGTCTTACTATCATGAGAAATCGCGGTGGGAGCGTCATCAGTCGTATCCGTATTATTCCGGCATTTACCTGCGCAGCACAGAAGCAAAATGTCGTAGCTCGTCTTCGACTTCGCCGGGTTGTGCAACCGTCATCGCGATCTCCTCGCGCAATAAGACTCGATAACGCTGGCGAAAACGGTGAAAGGCCTGGTTGACGGCGTTTTCAGTCATCCCTAGCTCAGCCGCGATTTCTGTCTGGAGTCGTCCATGGGCGTCTCCAACGAGCGAGTCTTTGACTCGATAAAACAAGGCTTCTTTGCCCGCGGACCGATACTCCGTCTCCAATCGAGCAAGGACCTGCTCCAACAGAGTTAGAATCCAGCGCCGTTCGTACAGTTCGTCCGGAGTTGCCTTCTGGGCTAGGTCAAAGTCGGCGCGCTCTGACGCAAACAGTTCATCCAGCGTAATTGATGGGCTTGTTTGATACCGTTTAACCCCGTTCGCCCTGTGCCGTTCGCTCGCCAGAAACCGTTTTAGCGATACAAGCAGGTAGGAGCGTAAACGCCCTTTCTCCTGACGTATTGTCCTGAAATTTTGCCGCCTTAGGAGGGCGGCAAAAAACTCCTGAACGATATCCTGTGCATCTTGCGATGTTAACCCCTGGGCCCTAACGAACCCGTAAAGCGGTCGCCAATAGCTGCGGCAAATTTTCTCGAGCGCTTCTTGCGCCTCCGGCGACTCACCCTGCGCGGTCAACAGCACGCTCCAGTGCGTCGTATCAAAGCCGACGCCGCGAGTTTCTCCCGTGATGGCTGACGCGGCTTCGTTTGCGATGCTCGAGTTTTGATTGCGCGAAGCCTCCAGAATATCAGCGGGCATACGGCCTTATGATCAAATCGTAATCTGTTGCGTCAACGTGGTCAACGGGGAGCGCGGGCATTCTGCCCGCTGTATCCGGCATTTTGCAGGACATCGAGCACGGAAAGCGGGCGATGTTTATACCTGGAAAATGGTGGCCGGCACTATGCCGGCGGGGGCGAGCAAAATGCTCGCGCTCCCCAAGACGATTTATACAATCCCCTGACGCAACAGCTCGTGTTTTCCGGCGAGCAAATCCTGCACGAGATTGTAACCACGCTTGTCGGCGTTGCGCGCGGTGCCGGCGAAATAATGATCGATTCGCATGCGCGCCGAACGGCAAAAATAATCCGCGACGGAAAGGATTTCATCGGTCGGTTTCCCCTGGCCGAGCAGCCATTGCGCGTAAGAACACGTTGCGCTAATCGCGAACAGTTCAGTGGCGATTCCGACGAATCTGGAAAGGAGCAGTTGCTCCCGATCCAGTTTCGGGCCGAACCGCGCCATGGCATGAAACAAACCGCGTGCGAGTCGCTTGCTGGTGCGCGCAGCGTAATCAACATGGCCACGCAATGTGTCGTGCAGGTTGTCGATCTTCCCTGCGCCGGTGGAGAACCACTGACGCGGATACCAGCCGGCATAAAATTTTCCGGAAGTTAACACGGCTTTCATCCGCTCAGACATCGGCAATGTAGTGTTGAAAATTGCACCGCCGACTTTCAAATGCGGATCAAGCGCTTCGCGCGCGATGAACAAACGCATGATCTCGCTCGAGCCTTCGAAAATCGTATTAATCCGGCAGTCGCGCAGGAAACGCTCCACTGGAATTCCCGGTTCGCCGCGGCCTTCCAACGATTGCGCAGTTTCATAGCCGCGACCACCGCGCACTTGCATTGCGTCGTCCGAAATTTTCCAGGTTGTTTCGGTGGACCACATCTTGCACATCGCGGTCTCAATTCGCAGATCGCCGGCCTTGCGATCAACCAACCCGGACGTGAGAAACGTCATCGCTTCCATCGCAAACGTGTTGCCCGCCATTTCTGAAATCTTCCCGGCGATAGCTGAGTGTTTACCGATTGGTCCCCCCCATTGAATCCGCTCGCTTGCCCACTTGCGTGAAATTTCCAGCAATCGCTTGGACAACCCAACACATGCGGCCGGGATGGTGAGCCGTCCAGTATTTAAGGTGGTAAGCGCGACCTTTAAACCCTGACCTTCCTTGGCGATCATGCTTTCGCGCGGCACACGCACATTGGTGAATTTGACGATGCCGTTATAAAGCGCGCGCAATCCCATGAACCGGCAACGATAAGTAATTTCCACACCGGGCCAGTTCACATCGACGATGAACGCGGTAATCTGCTTGCGCTCCTTGCCCTTCACGATTTTGGGCGGCGTGACAGCCATCACGACGAGCACGCCGGCCTTGATCAGGTTAGTGCACCAGAGTTTCTCGCCGTTGAGAATGAACGCGGAACCATCTTCGGTCGGCTCGGCCCGGCAACTCATGTTTGCAGGGTCCGAACCGGCATTCCATTCGGTCAGCGCGAATGCTGAGATTTCCTTTCGCGCAACGCGTGGCAGATATTTTTTCTTTTGCTCTTCAGTACCAAAAAGTAACAACGGCTGTGGAACACCGATCGATTGGTGAGCTGAAACGAGTGCGGTTAAATTTTCGTCCCAGCTTCCTAGTAACATCGCCGCCCGGCCATAGTTCACCTGAGACAAGCCGAGCCCTTCGTATTGTTTCGGAATTTTGATGCCGAACGCGCCCAACGCGAACAACTCCTCAATGTTCTTTTGTGGAATTTCGCCTGTGCGATCGACCTCGTCGGCATTCACGTTTTCGCGCAGATAGTTTTCCAGTTTCGCGAGAAATTCCTTGCCAGCCTCGCGGTCTTCGGCGCTCTGCTCCGGCCATGGATAGATCCGGTCGAAATCGTAACGCCCGATGAAAAGATTGCTCGCGAAACTGCCGCGCTCGTCCAGCGGGTCGCGCGAGGCCTCGGCAAGCTCGAGCGCTTCGCGCTTGCCTTTGGACATCTTCGAGGTGTCAATCACCGATGACGCCGCGGGTTTTTCCGGCTCGCCATGCGACGAGTCCGTGTCGCCGCGGCGACCGGATTTGGCAATCGTTTCTTCGCTGATTTGTTTTTCCGGCGCTTCGAGTGGGGATTTCATATCAATGATCTGTCATTCCGAGCGAAGTCGAGGAATCTCTCGATATCTGCACAGAAAAAGCCAGAGATGTCTCGGCTTCCCTCGACATGACAGGGATGTAGGTTCGAGCGGCTTTTATTCCTCATAAAATCTCGTTCCATCCCGTGCGTGCTCCTTCAACAGTTCGCAGGGAGTAAATTTCTTTTCAGTCCGGGCGAGCCGTTCTAATTCGTCGACAACTCTCTTCAGGCCCAAGTGTTCCGCGAGCCGCAACGGGCCGCCACGGAAGGGCGCAAAACCGGTGCCCAGAATCATTCCGTAATCCGCATCATCGGGAGAACTGACGACTTTCTCTTCCACGCAACGAGCGGCCTCATTCACCATCAGGAAGACCAGCCGGTGAGCCAGCCGCTCATCATTGAACCGCAACCGCGGGTCGCGATACTTATCTGGTGGAATGTTTGGTCCTTCTACTCCCTCGGGCTCACCGTGTAACCCGCGCCGCCACTTCACCAGCGAATCGTTAGGCTTCTGACTCTTGCCTTCGTACTTGTACAGACCAGCGCCTGTTTTCCGGCCCAGCATCTGCTGGTCGCGCAGCCAAAGCAGGACAATCGGGACGTGATCGCGCAGCCCGTAGGCTTTCTCGAGGGTGTTGCCGATATCGATCGTGATGTCGACGCCGATTTCATCGATTAATCGCAACGGTCCCATGGGCATCCCCCATTCCACCAGCGCAGAATCGATCCGCTTGGCATCCACGCCGCTTTCGAACAGTTCCGCGGCGTCGAGCAAGTACGGAAACAAAACGCGGTTCACCAGGAACCCAGGGCTGTCCCTTACGATTACTGGCAGTTTCCCGATCTGGCGTACAAATGCCAGGCTCCTGTCGCGGGTTTCGTCGGATGTTTGTTTTGCAATAACAACTTCGACCAGTTTCATCCGACTCACCGGGTTGAAGAAATGCAGCCCGATCACATGCTCCGGGGAGACAGTCACATCGGCAAGTTCGCTGACAGGAAGCGCCGAAGTATTAGTCGCTACGATGGTTTTGGGGCCGGCCTCCATCGCCAGTTCGCGGAAAACTTCCTGCTTGATCTCCATCTTCTCAGATGTCGCTTCGATGACGAATTGCACATCACGCAATTCCATGGGCGCGGTCGAGCCACAAATCCGTGCACGTCCCTGTTTTGCTTTTTCCTCGCTCATCAAACCGCGTTTCACGGCATCGCCATAAATTTTCTCGATATTCGCCAACCCGCGATCGATCTGTTCGCGCGCGACGTCGCGCAGGATCACGGTCACGCCACGGGAACTGAGCCATTGCGCAATACCGGAGCCCATCACACCGGCGCCAATCACAGCCGCGTGTACGATCTTGTCGGATTGTATTCGTGACGTTCCCTTCTTGTATTTCTCCGCGAGGAAGAAATTGCGAATCAGGTTGTGCGTCGACTCCGTCTTGCCGAGGTCGACAATTCCATCCAGCTCCATCCGGAACGATTCCTCCGGCGAGATCGACAATGTTTTGTTGATGATTTCGTAAGCACGTTCGACCGCGGGATTTCCGCCCGACTTTCGAGGGACGAGCTCCTTCGGCGCCGGCTGCGCAGGAGTTCCGCTCTCCATTTTCCGTTTTCCGGCACGCAGCTTTTCACGCGCGCGATCGAGGAGTTGGTCTCGCGGAGCAATTTCATCGACGAGTCCGACTTTCAGAGCCTCCTGAGCGGAATAAAGTTTTCCCTTCAAAATCACTTCAGCGGCCTTTTCAGTGCCGATCAATCGCGGGAGTCGCGTGCAGCCGCCCCAAGCCGGAAGAAGCCCGAGACCGGTTTCGGGCAAACCGATTCGCGTGGCCGGGTCATCTGATGCAACGCGATAATCGCACGCGAGCGCGACTTCGTAGCCGCCTCCTGCCGACGCGCCATGGATCGCGGCAATCGTTGGAATTTTAAGATTGGCGAGGCGATTAAAAATGTGTTGCCCGCGCTCAATAAAACCCCGCATCTCGCCGGTTTTCGCTGCTTGTAAGAGCGTTTTCAGATCCGCGCCCGCAACAAAGATCGACTTCTTTGCCGATGTGATGATCAGGCCTCTCAGCGAGGTGTCTTTCTCCAGCGCATCGAGGTGCTGATTCAGTTCATCGAGAGTCGCGGCGTCGAAAACGTTCGCGCCGGATTCGGGGCGATCGAACGTGAGTACGCAAATGTGATTGTCGCCGATTTCGCGGCGAATCATTGGACCTGCAACAATTGCGGACATTCCCTTCATTTTGGAACGTTTCCCGGCAAATGCCAAGAGCAGAAGCGCGAGTTAAATCGTTACAAAGTTAAGAGAGTTACAATGGTTTGGGAGCTTGCCGTTTTAAGTTTGTAACCATTTGACTTTTTAACCGGACCGTGAGCGTTGCGTGCGCCACGCGCGAATGTTAGAAACGCCACGTGGTTGGCAAGATTCTGGAACCGGAAATCAGGAGCATGATCGAGGCACGCGATTTCGCGGCGCTTCGTGAAGTGTTTCGTGAATGGGCGCCTGCTGATGTGGCCGAAGTGATTCTTGATCTGCCGGCAGACGAACAGGTGATCATCTTTCGGGTGCTGCCGCACCATCTGGCAGCGGATGTTTTTGAATATCTCGATTTCGAGGCGCAAGAGATCTTGCTGCGCGCCATGACGCACGAGCAGGTCGTAGGCATTCTGAATGAGATGGCGCCGGACGATCGCACGGCGTTGCTGGAAGAATTGCCTAGCGCGGCGGCGCGGCAGTTGATTCGGTTGCTCACACCGGAGGAACGCCGTGTCGCCACGGCACTGCTCGGTTACCCGGAGGACAGCGTTGGGCGTTTGATGACGCCGGATTTCATCGCTGTGCACGAAGATTGGACCGTGCAGCAGGTGCTCGATTATGTGCGCGAACATGGCCGCGACAGCGAGACATTGAACTTCGTTTATGTTGCCGATGATCGTGGAAAGTTGATCGACGACGTGCGCATGCGCGAGTTCCTGCTTCGCCCCCTCACGGCGAAGGTGAGCGAGATTCGCGATCAAATGTTTGTGGCGTTGAATGCGACTGATTCTCAACAAGACGCGCTGAACGTTTTCCGCCGATACGATCGGGCGGCGCTACCGGTGGTCGATTCCAACGGCATCCTCGTGGGCATCGTTACAAGCGACGACATGCTGGACGTGGCTGAGGAAGAAGCGACGGAAGATATCCAGAAACTCGGCGGTTCAGAGGCATTGGATGCGCCTTATCTGACCATTCGGTTTCCGCACATGATCCGCAAACGCGCGCCATGGCTGGTGATCTTGTTCCTGAGCGAAATGTTAACGGCGACAGCGATGGGATTTTTTTCAGACGAAATCGCTAAAGCAGTGGTGCTCGCGCTATTCGTACCGCTGATTATTTCAAGCGGCGGCAATTCCGGTTCACAAGCCACCACCATCGTCATCCGGGCGATGGCGCTGGGCGAAGTGATGCTGCGGGATTGGTGGAAAGTGATGCGCCGCGAAGTTTTTTCCGGACTCACCCTCGGTACTATTCTGGGCACGATAGGCTTTTTGCGGATTTCGGTCTGGTCACAGCTTTTTCACCTTTACGGACCGCATTGGCCCTTAATCGGTCTGACCATCTTTTTTTCACTCATCGGCGTGGTGATGTGGGGAACTCTTACCGGTTCAATGCTTCCATTTGCATTGCGACGAGTAGGCCTTGATCCGGCTACGGCTTCCGCGCCGTTCGTGGCCACGCTCGTCGACGTGACCGGCTTGATCATTTACTTCACAGTGGCGTTTCTGATTCTGCGCGGCACACTGCTGTAGGACGCGCGTTGACTGCGCTGAATTCTGTGATGCGCCGAGGTCAACGCCCTCGGCTACAGGTTCACCAGCTCTTGAATGACCTTCTCCATGCCACTGACCACGAGCGTGAAACGATCGTAATCAAGTTTGTCAGGCGTATCGCTGGAGGAATGATAGTACGGGTAACGAAACGGCGCGGTATCTGTAACCATGATGGCGGGATAACCATATTGCCAGAATGACCATTGGTCCGACCAACTGACGCCGGGGATGAATGCAGGAAGCGAAGCGCCTTCAGATGGGATCTTGGCCTGTTTGCGGAACAACGTTATAACGCGGCGTAGCAATGCGCGTGACTTCACGTTGCTAACGAAACCGATGAAGTTGCCGATCTTCGGATAAAACACGCCCAGACCAGGCGATGGATACGTTTGCGAGTTCGGCGCATCAGAAAAGTAACCGATCGTCTCCAGACTGATCATTGCTGAGATCTTGTCGCGCCGCTCCTTGCACCTGCGGGCATAGACCAGGCTGCCCATTTCACCTGACAAAAAATAAGGCGGCTCCTCATTCACAAACGCAACGAACCGCAACGTTTTTTTCGTCCGCTGCGCAGGTTGTTGTCCACTTTCGCGGGTAGCGAAGCGCCGCGCTAACGCAAGAACTGCCGCAGCCCCCGTTCCGTTATCATTGGCACCGGGCGAACCAAACACCGAATCATAGTGGGCGCCGATCACGATGATCTCCGGGCGATTTCCTGGAATTTCTGCCTCGATATTGTGGCACGGTTGTCCATGCATCTCGTAGCTGTCTCGTCGGGTCCGCAGCCCGGCCCCCGAAAAAGAATCTTCTATGAAATCGGCAGCGGCGTTGAGCTGTGGGTAATGCCACATGTTGCGCTCGCCAATTTCTCCCGCGAGCTTCTGCACATTGGTCCGGAGCTCTTCGCGCAACGCACTCTCATCAGCCGAAAGCTGTCCCGCCTTGGAAACGTTTTTCCCCGGCATTCTCATTCCAAGCCACCAGAGTAACACCAAAATCGCCACGAGTGTGACGGTGATGCGGAGTGCGCTGAAGAAGATTCGTCTGGACACTTCATTTGAGACTACAAACATCGTGTCCGGATTGAAAACGTGTTGTGCCGCACTTCTGGGGAGCGCACGCGGCCCGCGTGCTTGTTTGAAAGCTTGGCCGTTGCTCAGTTTACCCGCCGTGGCGGGCATCCGTTACAGCGGCGTCGCGCCGAAACAAACTTTATAGTCAGCCCTACGGAAAGAGGAACTACACGAAAAGTCCGCGATGGCGACCATCGCCAGCACGCGAGACGCGTGCGCTCCCCGAACAACTGCATATCACGCCAGTTTTTTCCGGAATCGCAGAGCGCATAGACTAAACAGCAGATTCGACATGATGATAAGAACTAGAAGGTTCGGCCAATATTCGAAAAAATTCGCGCCGCGCAGAATAATCGCGCGCATGAGCGCTATGAAATACGTGGTAGGAAACAGCGCGCCGAGCGCGTAAAAAATCCACGGCATGGTTTCACGTGGAAAAATGAATCCGGAAAAGAAAACGCTCGGCAGCAGGAACACCATTGATATTTGGAGCGCCTGCATCTGGTTTTCGGCCCTGGTTCCAACGAGCAATCCCAGGCTGAGTAACGCAAATACATAGACCAGTGTCGAAAACATCATTGCGAACACATTGCCCTCGATCGGAACGAAGAACACGAAGCGCATGATGGTGAACAAGACAACAGCCATGGTCATGCCAATGCACAGGTATGGAACCAGCTTGCCGAGCATGAGTCCCGCGGGACTCAATGGACTAACGAGTAATTGCTCTAGTGTGCCGCGTTCGCGTTCGCGCACCAAAGCCATGGCGGCCGCGACAGTGGTCCCTATTTGTAACACGACGCCGATCACACCGGGCACAAAAAAGTTCGGCGCTCGCATGGCCGGGTTGTAAAGCATCTGGGGACGAACATCGATCGGCATTTCGGTCCGGCCGGTATCGCGCATGAGCGTTTCCATTGATTGCGTCAGCGCCACCCCGAGCCCGGTTTGAAGAGCTTGCAATGCAGTTGTGGAATTGGATCCATCAACGAGCAATTCCACCTGTGCGGAGTGGCCTGCCATTAGTTCGCGAGTAAAATTCGGCGGAATGTAAAGCGCGGCGTAAGCGGTTCCCTTACGCATTTCGCTCTTCAACTGGTCGAGGCTTTGCACTTCGCCGACTACCCGAAAGCTTTGCGTGTTAACGAAGCGGTCTATTAACTGACGGCTCTCGACTGTGCGGTCTTCATTGAGAACAAGCATCGCCATGTGCTTGACGTCGTTATCGAGCGCATAGCCGAAGGCGACCATCTCGATCAAAGGCGGGAAGAAGAAGAAAAAGAGGGTCAACGGATCTCGCCAGACAACGATGAACTCTTTGAACAAAATCGCGCTAAACCCGCGAAACGGTTTGTGTTTCATGGCTCCGCTACGCTCCGCGCGTTAAATCGTGGCTCGGAGTTCCGCCTTTAGGCGGCCGCGTCAACGCAGAACTCCAAACATTTGCCGTTTCGCCGTTTCTCATAAGCTATCACGCGGCCTTTTGTCGCTCAGCGGCGTGCTTGGCGGAAAGCTCGACAAATACGTCTTCCAATGAAGGACCCATTTCATGAATCTCAGCATGAGCGACGCCAACTTTGCGCAATTGTTCCTCGATCTGCGCGCGCTTGACTCTTTCGTCGACGAGCAAATGCATTGATTGGCCGAAAACTGTGGCGCTGCGAACTCCGGGCATCTCGTGCATGGCGGGAAGCGCTGTGGTCACGTGATCGCAGGTCACGTCGAGTCGGCGCGTTCCGGGCGGATTTACGTCCGGCAGTTTTTTCAACTGGTCCGGCTCACCACAGACGATCAATTTCGACAGGTAAATGTAGCCGACATGATCGCAGCGTTCGGCTTCATCCATGTAATGGGTCGTCACGAACAGCGTCATCCCTTTACCAGCGAATTCGAAGAGTAAATCCCACAATTCACGCCGCGCCACGGGATCAATACCGGCGGTCGGCTCATCAAGGAAGAGCACACTCGGCCTGTGCATGAGCGAGCAAGCCATGGCCAGGCGTTGACGCCACCCACCCGAGAGCTGGGCAGCGCGCCTTTCGATGTACGGCTCCAGATGCGTCGTGGCGATCATTTCCTCCCGCCTCTGGTTCAACTTGCGACCGTTCAACCCATAAAGCTTCCCTGCGAAGATCAGGTTCTCATTCACGGTCAACTCGTCGTAGAGCGAAAATTTTTGCGACATGTAGCCGATCATTTCCTTGATTGGATCTAAATCGCGCACGATGTCGTGACCGCCTATTCGCGCTGTGCCTTCTGTCGGCTGCAGAATTCCGCATAACATTCGGATCACGGTTGTTTTTCCCGAACCATTTGGGCCGAGAAAACCGAAGATCGATCCTTTCCCGACCGTGAATGAAACATGATCGACAGCCGTAAAAGTCCCGAACCGCTTCGTCAGCGCCTCCACTTGGATCATTGGCTCAGACATAAAATCGATTATGGGAACACAAGGGGTGGATCGGCTTGTCCCAAGCCGATCGCCCCGGCCCTGATAACGCGTTGGGGACAACACGTTCCACCGTTTGCTTCGTTCCTACGTTCCTGTTGGTCTCGATTTTTCATTTCACCTTCGGAAAATAAACGTCCGCTGCCATTCCGGCGCGTAAACGATCGTCATCGCTCGGCAAACGAACCTTCACCCCGAATACCTGTTTGATGCGGTCGGCAACAGTTTGCACATTGCGCGGCGTGAATTCGGCCTGGCGATTGATCTGCTCGACAACGCCATCGAAATCGGTGTGTGGAAACGAATCCACACGGACACGGACGTGTTCGCCCAATTTGATCAGGCCCAGCCACGATTCTGGGACGTAAACGCGCACCCAGAGATGTCCGGTCAACAGCAGGGTAGCCACATCCTGATTGAACGGCGGCACCAAAATGTCGCCCGGTTTCACGCTCAGCACTTCCAGCACGCAATCCGCCGGGGCAACTACCTGCATCTCGGCCAACTGCGCGTCAATGTCGGCAAGTTGCGCACGCGCCTGCGCAACACGCATCTTCGCCGCAGCGACATTTTTCTCTTGCGCTTTGGACGCGCTGTCGGCGCGCTCCGCATCGGTAGACGAAACAACTCTGCGCTGCAACAACTCCTGCTGGCGCTTTGCGTCATCGCGCAGAAACACCAATTGCGCTTCTTGTGCGTCGGCGTCGTGAATTGCGGTGTCGATTTGCGCAGCGGCCAGATCGCGACGTGCACGTAACTCCGACGCATCCAGTTGCACGATCACCTGGCCTTCGTGCAAGCGATCGCCTTCCCGGGCCAAAACTTTCTCCACGCGCCCGCTGAACCGCGGGCCCACATGCGCTTCGTCCACTTCGATCGTACCGGAGACGGCATTCCTTCGATCGCTGCAACCGGCCAGCAACAGTAGCAGGGTGAAAGCTCCAAGCGAAACGATCAACTCTGAATGGAGTCGCAAACACCGATCGCTCGGAGCTTGTCGGTTATACCTAACAAATGCAGCGTTCACGATTCCCGTCCTTTCGGCGTTAGTACACCTTCGAGAACAATCTTGAGAATCCCGGAGTAGCCTTCTGTCGGCATCATCCCAAGCTCCTCCATCTTTGGCGGGTTCATGATCGATTGAACCATTGCCAGCAGGATTTCGATGATCAGCCTGGCCGGGACATCTCTGCGGACCATTCCCACCCTTTGCCCGTCGACGAAAAATTTGCCCATGTATCGCTGGATCAGCGCGGCCCGCCGGCGCTCGACGACTTTAAAGACGTCGGGCGCTTTCTGGCGCATGTCGCGCACGAACGGCGGCTTGATCTCATCCAATTCCCGCTGTGTGCCAGCTAATAACTTGCGCAAGGTCGCGGGGAAATCGTCCGGATGTGCGCGCGTAACGTCCTTCAGCGTCGCTTCGACGCTCGTTAACTTGTCGGCCAGCACGGCCTCGAGCAGATCGAACTTTCCAGGAAAATAAGTGTAAAGCGTTTTCTTGCTGACCCCTAGTTCCTGGGCCAGATCGTCCATGGTCACGCTGCGGAAGCCGTGACTGAAAAAGTGAGCCCGCGCCGCGTCCACTATTCGTTGTCGAACAAAGGACTTTTCTCGGCCTCGAGGCGATGATTTCCGCACCCGTTTCACAATGTGAGCATATTCTTAGCACAACGGTGGAAACTAATCCAGTATATTTAGTTTCCGCAACCCCATTAGTCGCGAGATCACGCTAGAAACGGACCACTGCCGGGTGAATTCAGTTGACTCTCACGCAGCTACAGTGGCTTTGGATGGGACCAGCCTTTCGACAACGGCCGCTGCGAATCGCATGGTAAGTGGTCAGGTAGATCACAGGAGTGATCGAGCGGTCGGCGAAAGCAGCAGCACCTCGGGTTTTCCTCTCGTGAGATCCAATAGTTTCGTTGTCACTTCTCGTTCACTGAGCGCGGCGGCAACTCTTTCATAATCTTCCCGATCTCGAAAACGCGAAAACCACACGAACACGTTCGTGTTCTCTCGCACTGGTAAGTGCGGAAAAGTATTGGGATGCCTTTCAGTAACAAACGACGCGAGCACTGAAACTCCCGCTTTCGTTAAGTGCGGCTGAAGCTCGCGCTCAAACAAAGTCGCAAAATCAGCTGCCTTCGTTGTGCCGAGATGATAAATCGTCGCGACCAAAATACCTTCCCGCTTCATTGTCGATCCAAACGCAGCGCGGCTGACATTGTCCAATTGAAACCCTGCATCCGGCGATACCGGGCGGAGCAGAAGCACGTTGTCGGAGTCGATCATTGTGGCGTTGGCGGCATCGCGATGGGCTTTCCAAACTGGTCCACCGTAAAATGCCTGAAGTTCCCTGGCACGCGCGTCCATATCGCTAAAACCCCGTAGCCAGACGAAGCGGTCCGGGGTATTCAGATCACGAAACTGACCAATAACCCTCATGCCGGTAGCTTCCTGGGTTTCAATGAACTCGCGCTCGAACAGTTCAATTAATGTTTCGCGTCGTCCCGGGACGAGCGTGTATTGCCGGAGTTCAACGACCGGACAGCATGTCTGAGCGCTCACGGGATTTCTCACAAATTGCATAATCCAGTTAGTTTCCCATGTTTTACCTCCATCGTCGGAGAACGCCTGCTCCCAATGCGCTTTCGTGGTGAGATTCCTCCACAAAAAGCGAATGCGGATCGGTTTTCCATTAAAAGTATCGTCGGCGTAAAACGTTCCGATGTCATTCTGGAACCCGCCGACTACGGGCGGATCAAGATGAGTCGGGTTGCGTCCATCGATCCACCAAATCGACCATTGTTTCTTCGTCGCATCATAGGTGCGTAGCGTCACTGCGCGATAGGGGTCACCCGGAAAGTCGAGGACGCTCTCATCCATGTTGCCTGCGCCGCCAAGAATTTTTTGCATGGAGCACGTCCCCTCGAATTCAATCCACTCATGATTGTCAGCGAGCCGCTGCTTCAAACGGCGGTGATGAACACGCCAGCTCCCAATTAGGAAATCAAAGTCGTTCAGTCCGGTCGCGCTGTTTTCCACTTGTCGTGACTCTGTTCGTTTATTTTTAGATGCTGTGATTTCTGCTGTCGCACGAATAATAATGTGCCAGCAATCAATATGCTAAGCATGGTATTGAGGAAAGAACACGTTGCAGCTGAGTTCTCATAAAACGCGGAATTCACGCGTTCACCACGTTCGCGAGCGGGAAAAGCGACGTCGCATCAGGCACGTAAACGCCGCGTTCACGGCAAAGGCAATCCTGGTTCTGTACAAATTCAGCTGGAACGGCTAAATGTTCGTGAAGGATAAATGCTTGTGCCACCTTGATTGCTCATGCCGGGAAATACAGATGCCAGCGTAGCCACGTGTTGCACTCTGAACGCGTCTGGACCCTTAAAAAACCTCGGTTTCACTGCTCGTTAGGTAACCGGCGCATATTCACAATATCGAGCCGCATGCCGTTCGATGTGTCCCGCAAGCGCAGTCGTTCGCGCACCGAAAAGATTGTGTCGCCCTTGCAGTCGCCCGAGGAACAATACTCGAACGCCTCCAGGTCGATCGCTCCATCATTACCAACTTTCTTGATCTGAAGTGCGAGGCTACCGCCGCTCTCGTCCTCAAATGGTTTTTTTACAAACGCGTAGGTTTTCTTTTCGATCGCTTTGTCCAGATCAACTGCGCCGGCAAACTTCGGACCGGCATCGATTTTCCCGGCGACACAGGCATCGGATGCCCATTTGTCATCCCAAAGCTGTACGAACTTCGTCGAGTCAGGCGACCACGTGACAACGCAGCTTCGGTGATTGTAACGGCGGCGGGTCCCGAAATAATTGCAGCCGGTCTCGCCAAGAATTTTTTGGCTCGCAAGGTCGACAACGTAATTGCGCACGTCCTCCTCGCCCTCCGCGTAGTAAGTCGGGCCGTTCTCCTGATAATCTTTTTCGACCAAACCATCCCAATCAATTTCCCCTCGCGCCAATCCCAGCGCGATGGCAAATCGTCCATCGGGCGACGCTGTTCCATGGATCACGCGAAATTTTTCCGAATCGCCTTTGACGTTCGCGAATGGATTGGTAACCGGCGAGCCGGCCTCCCTGAGTTTTTTGGCGATCTCCTCTGGCGCTAGCATGATTTGCCTGAGCTCTTCCTCACTCATCTGATTGGATTTCTCAGCCAGGCCGACCATCGCGTTCGGGACGTGCACAGTGTCGGTTGATTCGCCGGCTTTGAACTGCGCACTCTTTCTCAACTCACGAATGAGCTGACCGTTGCCACCACCGCTTTCGCCAAAATATTTGCGTGATTCGTCCACGCGCGTGCCGCCGTCAGGCAAAGGCGTTTCCTTGCGAGTAAGCACGAACATGCCGTCGTAATCATTATCGAAGTCGAGCGCGATGTATTCCGTTAACTCGCGCGCGGAAGCCTCGCTGTGTTCGGCAGAGATCTTGATCAAATCGCCGGCGCCGTTAACCCACGCCTGTTCTATGGTCGTCGCGCCGTTTGAATCTGTTTTCTTCAAATAATGAATAGAGCGATTCAGTTGCGCTTCGATTTGGTTGTAATGTTCGCCCAACTTTTTTACCTGATCGTCCACCGAGGTTTTGGCTTTTGCGCTGGCCGTGAACGCGAGGCTTCCAACAAGCACCCAAAGCGGAACGAGAGCACCTCTTCTCATCGTTAGGGATGACTTTCCTTTTCCAGCAGCTTGGGAATCACGCTGATGTCACGTTCTGCACGGTTTCGGCAGGTCACACAAGCAAACAATTCTGGGCAAAGGCCTGCTGCCCGGATAGAAACGCACTCTGTGAACATAGAGACAACAGCATCAGTAGCATTTGCTTTTCTTGCGCCGTTGAGCGCAGTGGTGGTCCGCGCGGCCGATGTGCACCCAATAATTGAAATTGAAACAGGTTACTTTTTCGGCGGAAGCAAAAATGGAAAGTGGATCAAACCTGACGAAGCGGCACAATCGACCGGCGAGAAGACAACCTACCAGGTCTACAGCCTAACGAAACAGGCCGCTCAAATCACAGCAGGCAAACCGAAATCTGTCGATGAACCGTGTCCTGACACACTGATGGTCTCGCTCTCGTCGAAACCTAAGGAAGGTGTGATCGGATTAGCCGCGCCATGGAACGCATTGCCGAGGACGCCCATGATCGCTGATACCACTCAGCCAGTTTACGTGGAGGCAGTCCGCGATTTCTTGAAAGCGCGCGGAGTCACAGATCCCAAAGTGCGAATTACACGTATCCTTCGCATCGATCTGGACGGTGACGGCGAGGAAGAAGTTCTAATCAGCGCGACAAATTATTTCACCGACACCAAATCGAACGATTCATCTGCCGCGCCCTTCCCTGAGGCGCCAATTCACGCTCCACAGCCTGGAAGTTATTCCATTGTCATCCTGCGGCGCGTCGTCGGCGGAAATGTTCAAACAAAACTTGTAACCGGTGAAGTTTATGCGAAAGCGGATGAATCTGTTGCGCCGAATGTATATAACGTCTCGGCAATTCTTGACTTGAATGGTGACGGAAAACTCGAGGTAATCGTCCACTCGTTTTACTACGAGGGCGGCCAAACGACCATTTACCACTGCGAATCCGACAAGATCGAAGCCGCGCTTTCGGTCGAGTGCGGCGCCTGAGACGGTCGGTCCCAAAGCAAATTGGCTGGGCGAAAGAGGGCGATTATCCTAGTAAGAAATCGTGGAATTGCTCGCTGCGCTGAAGAAACATTTCGGGTACGACCAGTTCCGGCCGTTGCAGAAAGAAATCATCGAGGATGTGCTCGCCGGGCAGGACGTGTTTGTGCTGATGCCGACCGGCGGAGGGAAATCCCTTTGTTTTCAGTTGCCGGCATTGATGCGCAATGGACTAACGATCGTGGTGTCGCCGCTCATCGCGCTCATGAAGGATCAGGTTGATGCTCTGCAAACAAGTGGAATTCCGGCTACGTACCTGAATTCAACGCTAGATCGGCAAGAAGCGAAGGCGCGCTGGCGTGGGTTGCATCGCGGCGAGTTTCGAATGCTGTACGTCGCGCCGGAACGGCTGATGCTCGACCCCTTTCTCGAGCGCGCGCTCAACTGGGATATTGCGCAATTCGCCATCGACGAAGCGCATTGCATCAGCGAGTGGGGCCATGATTTTCGGCCGGAGTATCGCGAGCTCAAGAAACTGCGGAAACATCTGCCAGATGTGCCGATTATGGCACTGACCGCAACCGCGACTGAGCGCGTGCGCGCCGATATCGTCAAGGAATTGAAATTGCGCGATCCGCGCGCTTACGTAGCCAGCTTTAACCGGCCGAATCTCACATATCGCGTGATCCCAAAAACGGCGCCTTACGAACAGCTGCTCCAGTTCATTCGCAAACGGCCTAACGACAGCGGCATCGTTTATTGTGCAAGTCGGAAGAGCACCGAATCGCTGGCGCGCCGATTGAATGAGGACGGCGTTACCGCGAAGCCATACCATGCGGGACTAACGAATTCCGAGCGCACAAAAAATCAGGACAGATTTCTGCGTGATGATGTGCGCGTTGTCACGGCGACCATTGCGTTCGGAATGGGGATCAACAAACCGAACGTGCGTTTTGTGGTCCATTACGATCTGCCAAAAAACATTGAAAGCTATTATCAGGAGACGGGCCGGGCCGGACGAGACGGGTTGCCAAGCGATTGCGTGTTGCTTTTCAGCGCGGGTGATGTCGCCAAGCAATTGCATTTCATCGATGAAAAGGCGGAAAGCGAGGCGCGCATCGCTCGTGCACAGCTTCAGCAGATGGTGCATTACGCCGAGACTCGCGAATGCAGGCGGAGCGTGCTGCTGAAATACTTCGGCGAATCATATTCTACTGAAGCTCAAACCGTCGGCGGTCTGAGACCGCCGCTACAGCATTCGTGTGAGAGTTGCGACAACTGCTTGCAGCCGCGCCAAACGTTCGATGGAACCGTGCAGGCGCAAAAATTTCTTTCCTGCGTGTATCGCATCCACGCAAGGCATGGATTCGGATTTGGGTTAGGTCACGTTGTCAATGTGCTGCGCGGAGCGGACACCGAACCAATCAGGCAACGAGGTCACAGCGCGTTGTCTACTTACGGTATCGGCGCCGAATTAAAGCGAGGTGAATGGCAGGCAGTGGGTCGGGAATTGTTGCGGCTGGGTCTTGTGGAATGCGCGCCGGGCAAGTTTGCGACGCTCTCTCTTACCCCCGCCGGTCTGGAAGCCTTGCGAAAGCGGACACCGATTGTTTTGACCAGGCAGATTGAAATCGTGGAGAAAAGCGCGCGAATCAACCGAGGTGCGATCGAATGCGACGAAGTTTTATTTGACCGCCTGCGTCGCCTTCGCCGCAAACTCGCCGACGACCGCGGTGTGCCGGCTTACATTATCTTCTCGGATATATCGCTGCGCGAAATGGCGAGAACGTATCCGGCAAATTCGGCGGACCTTCGGCGCGTTCCCGGCGTGGGGGAACAGAAACTGAAGGATTTTGGCGAAGCGTTCCTCAGCGAGATTAAGAGCTTTCTCGCCACAAATCCTGCCCGAACATTTTCTGAACGGGGGAAGGTTCCAGGCTTGAAACGGCCTTTTCGTTTAATCAAGAATGAGCACTAACGAATGGAGATCTATAGATGTTGAAAACTGCAGTCGAAAGACCTCTTTTTGCCGTCACTGCTTTTCTAATATGCGCCGAAGCTTCGCTGGCGGCCGATCTTCATCCAATCGTGGAGGTCCAGAGTGGATATCTGTTCGGTGCGATATCAGATGGAAAATGGATCAAATCCGATGAAACAGCGAATTTGCTCACCGATGAGACTACCTATCGAGTGTATGGCCTGACAGAGGCACTCGGTGACGCCAAAGGCGGCAAGCCACAACCGCCAGAAGGAGTCTCATGTGAAGAGACTTTGGCCGTCTCGCTGTCGCCAAAACCTGAAACGGGGGTGATCGCAATCGCCGCTCCGTGGAATGCGCTATCGCGAAAACCAAAAGTAATCGATCCAACACAAAAAGTTTACGTCGATGCCGTGCGCGATTTTTTGAAAACAAAAAAAATCGAGCAACCGAAGGTGGAGATCGACCAAATTCTCCGTGTTGATCTGGATGGCGACGGGGAAGAAGAAGTCCTAATCAGCGCGGCGAACTATTTCGGCGAAAAGGACCGCGTACCGATGCGATCCCCGGCTGGGAGTTATTCGATGGTGTTGTTGCGACGAGTCGTCGCCGGGAAAGTGGAGACACAACTGGTCGCAGGTGAATTCCATCCAAAAGCTTACGTGAGTAAGGATGGTAGCTTTAACGCGCCGAACGCGTACAAAGTGATCGCGTTACTGGATCTGGACGGCGACGGGAAAATGGAAGTTGTAGTCGCCTCGAACTATTACGAAGGGGAACAGATCACAATCTATCGGTGCGACCCGCAAAAAGTCGAGCCGTTGCTTTCTGTGGCTTGCGGCGCGTAACCGGGTAACTCCTCATGTATTCCGAAGTGAAATGAAAAGACTTTCACGACTCTTCGTTTTCCAAACGTGCGCAATAGTTATCGCCTTCAGTCACGCAGCCGTTGCTGTTGATAGTAGTGCATCCGGCAACAGTGTGGCGGCGCAACCTGATGGCAAGATTGTGGTGGCGGGGGACGCCGAGGTCAGCGGTGGCGATCGATTCGCGCTCGTGCGCTATAACTCGGGCGGCAAGCTTGACACGAGTTTCAACGGCACGGGCAAAGTGATTACTGCGGTAGGGACAGGTACCTGCAGAGCTCAAGGAGTGACGTTGCAAGGGGACGGGAAAATTGTTGTCGTGGGACATTCGTTCAATGCCCAAAGCCAGTCCTCCTTCACGGTCTTACGGTACGGCGCTGACGGAAGCCTCGACACGAGTTTCGGGGACGGTGGAAAGGTAACAACCGCCGTCGCAAAGCAAAGCGATGCGAGCAGTGTGGCGATGCAGGGCGACGGAAAGATTGTCGTCGCAGGCAACGCGTACATCGACGGCAACAACAACGACTTCGGCGTCGTCCGCTACGACACAAATGGCAAACTCGATTTGAGCTTCAACCAAACAGGGAAAGGAGGCGCCGATTTCGGTGGCCGCGACATCCCTTGCAGTGTAGCCGTGCACGGCGACGGTAGAATCGTCGTCGCCGGTTACACCACAAACGAAAGCAAAAAACAATGTGCACTGGCGTGCTTTAAAGCAGATGGAAATTTGGACACGAGTTTCAATGGAACCGGCAAGGTCGTTACAAACTTCGGCGGCGACGGAGATGCTGAGGGATACGGTGTGGCAGCACAAAGTGACGGCAAAACCGTTGCCGTAGGCCACGCGACACGCGCCGGTGTTCAACAGTTCGCGGTTGCGCGCTATAACGCTGATGGGACTCTGGACACAAGCTTCGCCGGCACTGGTCGCATACTAACTGCCATCGGAACTATCGGCAGTAACGCAACCGGAGTAGCACTCCAGAAGGATGGAAAAATTGTGGTGGTCGGGTACGCCGTTAAAAACAGCGGCAGAGGTTATGACTTTGCGTCTGTGCGCTATAACATTGACGGCAGTCTTGACCAGGGTTTCGGCGATCATGGAAAGATCACCACTGCTGTCGGCGAGGGCTATGGCAAAGCCGCTGCGATAGCAGTGCAAACCGATGGCATGATCGTCATCGCAGGCTCTGCTTACGTCGACAATAACAGGGAATTCGCGGTCGTGCGCTACGACGCGAGCGGCAAACTCGACACGAACTTCAATGCGGCTGGCAGTGTCCTAACCGCTGTCGGGAGCAAGGCTGCTGAAGTGGAAGATACCACGCCACGGGTATCTATGGCCGTAATCAACGATCCGGATGGCTACACCAACGTAAGAGATTACGATGGCAAAGTCATCGCAAGGGTTAACAAGGGCGAATTCTTCATTGCCGCGAAGCCATGGGACCAACGTGACGCAGCTAAATGGAAGGTTCACCTGAAGTCGGGAATCGAGGGCTTCATGGATAAAACCAGGATCCAACTACTGCCAGACGAGCCACCGATGAAGCTGAACTATGACGCGCGCAAAAAAGAATGGCGAAAGCTTCAATCCAAACGTGTCACAGAGAACGACGAAGTTGCGTCGCAAGCAAAAGGTCACGGCGTCGATTATTACAAAACTCTGGTCCGAGCGAGCGAAGGAAATCTCGAAGCCCTAAAGCGGTTTGTCTCTCTTGCTGAATATATGGATGGAGCCGCAGCAGAGTCTTATTACCCGGAAGCGTGGGAACTCTTTCATATTCTCGGTGACAAGACTCTTTCGAAATTTGTGAGTGGGTTGCCAGTGGCTGATCAAGTAGACGTAAGAGGTACCCTAATCGCGGGACAGGCTGGAGAAGAATTCGTCAACCAGGACGATTTGGATTATCTCCGGCGTTATTTTCCCGAGACAATGAAGCTTCTTTTTCGAGAGGAAATCGTTGGTTGGACTTCGCCAGACGGTCGCTACGCTATTCGCAAGACTTTTACAAACCCATCTGATCTTTCGGATTCAAAGGTCAGCCAGGCACAATTAATCGAGAAAGCGACTGGTCGGGTGCTGTCTGACTTAACTAACGCCGATATTGGCGTCGGCTCTGCTCGTGAAGGCAATGTGCTATGGTCTCCTGATTCAAAGCGTTTTGCCTATGTCGCGTCCGACCTGAGTTCTTCCAGAAATCTTTTCCGCACTCCAGCGCCGCCTCCACAAAGAAAACAAACAACAGTTTATCAGAGCTCAGGGAAGTCGTTTACAAAAGTTGATCTTCCGCTCGACCAGCCTCCCGGCAAAGACAGCGATCCTGAAATTAAAGGCGCAGTTATGGGCCACGAATTCGTATCCCCGACCCGATGGACGAATCCCAACACTCTCAATCTCGAAAGACACGACTATTACGAGAAGCTGACCCCCTCCTCGGGAATCGTTCACGGCTTTGATCGTTTTTATGAAATTATTGTCTCATTCAAAGACGACGGCACTGCTACCACGTCGTGGAAGCTCCGCGATGACCGGTGATAACTCTCTTTGGCTCGAAACGACAGCGTCCTGCTACTTCTT
>JBLMXH010000110.1:0-13424 GCA_050257685.1 Nitrospirota bacterium | reverse complement strand
GGCGAGATCAGTGCTGCGCTTTTACGCGACCTGTTTGTGCATTACGTCGTGCTTGGGCACAGCGAACGCCGCACGTTGTTTGGTGAGACTGATGAAATGGTCAATCGCAAGGTGCACGCAGCGCTCGACGCAAAACTGCACCCCATTGTTTGCGTCGGAGAAACGCTCGAACAGCGAGACAAAGGCAACGTTCAGAAAATTTTGTTCCTCCAATTGCGGGGCAGTCTGGCCGGTCTGACGCCGAAACAATTGCAGGAAAGCGTGATCGCCTACGAACCGGTGTGGGCGATCGGTACCGGACGCAACGCAACCCCGCAGCAAGCGCAGGAAGCACATGCGTTCATTCGACATATACTGGGCGAAATGTCCGATGAGACTACAGCCGACCGAGTGCGAATCCAGTACGGCGGCAGCGTCAAGCCGGAGAACGCCCGCGAACTCATGAGCCAGGCCGACATCGACGGCGCGCTCGTGGGAGGGGCCAGCTTAGACCCGCGCAGTTTCGCTCAGATCGTGAAGGCCGCGCGAAACGAGTAGCACAGGCATCTTGCCTGTGAGGCAACCGGGCGTCTCGCCTCTGTCTGTCATGTTGAGGAAAGCGAAACATCTCTGGCTAGCCGTAAGCGCGGCTCGAAAAATCGGACAATCTGAGATTCTTCGCTGCGCTCAGAACGACAAATACCTCACAGCGTGTATCGCTGCGTTACTTTTCGGCGACTGTTCGCGGTTGAACCTTCTTTAATTCAACGTCGGCAGCGAGCTTCTGAAAATCCGCACTCAGAGCTTCAATTTGCTGTTCCTGCTGCGCGAGCCTTGACTCAAATTTTTTCTGCTGCCGCGTCAGCGTCGATTTCAATCGGCCGATCGTCACGTCCTGTTCGTCAATTTTGCTCCGCTGCGCCTCGTCCTTGCGGTGTTCCTTTAGAAACTCATTAAGCAACATCGCATTCACCTGGTCGTAGCGGACCGAAACGATGTCACCGCTCTTGTCGCGCAAGACCAAGGCTGGATCAATCTTAGCCACTTCCTCAGCGATCAAACCAAATTGCGGGGTGTTCGTGCTGTCGGTTTTGTAATAAAAGGTCACCGGTTTGAGCGCCAGGATCGCTTCGCTGGCGTCATCCATTGGTTTAATCTCTTTCTTCAAGCGGCGAGAGGAGCCATTGGTTGTGCCGAGCTTTCCGGCGGAGTCGATCAACACAGGTACGGCGTCAGGAGCTATAAGAGCATTGCGGATATTACCGATAAAGCAGCTGTCGTCGACGTTTGCACCTGCTACGTCTGCGCCGATGCAAATCACGTTACTGGCCGTGGTGACGCTGCTGCCGGCGTTGATGCCCAAAGCGGTATTGCCGTTGCCGGTGGTGTTGCTAAACAGCGCGCCATCTCCGCTGGCCGTGTTGAAGTCGCCGTCGGTATCGCTAAAAAGGGCGAACGCGCCATTAGCCGTATTAGCGAAGCCGCCGCTGCTATTTAGAAGCGCCGCAGCACCAGTTGCCGTATTCTCGTCTGCGTGGGTGAGAAGGAGCGCTCCAGCGCCGACCGCTGTATTGAGGTTCCCGGTCGTGAATGCATGCCCCGACAAGAAACCAACTGTTGTGTTGAATGTGCCGGTGGTCAGGCTAAACAGGGCGTCCTGCCCTTCTGCCGTATTACCTCCAGGATAGCTGCCATCTGGCGGCGGGACAAGAGCCTGAGCCGTCAACAAAAGTACAAAGCAATTTAGGGCTATTAGTCCGAGTGTGGGATAAACAATTTTCGTGTTTGTTTTCATCTATGTTCTCTCCTTTGTGGAATTTTTGGTCTGTTGGAATATTTCGATTTGTTGGCCTTTGTTGCGGATCAATCAAAAACTGTCTGCGACTAAGGCTTGCCGAGTTGGACTTGGGCGCTCACTCTGAATTTGCGCGGACTGTTCTTCGAGCTTCGCGGCGAGAGCTTTGATTTCCTCTTCCTGCCGCACGGCAACGGCTTGTTCGTTTGCCGCACTGGACTTCAATTGAGTAATCGTCTCTTCCTGTTGCTCGTTCTTCCGGTGCTCTTTCAGGAACTCATTGAGCAACATCGCGTTCACCGCATCGTACCGTACGGTGTACGGTTTTCCCTCTTTGTCGCGAACCACCAGGTTGGAATTGATCTCTTCCACCTCCTCTGCGATCAGACCGAACTGGGGAGTGCATTCCGGATCAAGCTCAGTTTTATATCGAAAGGTAACCGGCCTAAGCCTATAGAGCGCTTCGCTCGCTTGTTCCATTGGCTTAATTTCCTCCTTAAACCGTCGGGAGCTCGTAGCAGTGCCAAGTTTGCCGTTTGAATTTATAAGCACAGCCGTTCCTCCAGCAGAAGTTGCACCGAAGATCTGAGCGATATAACAGCTGTTGCTGACGTCCTCAGCAGTAGTACCGATAGCGATCACGTTACTGGCCGTCAGCACACTAGTCGCGGCGTCTGCTCCCAACGCGATGTTGCCGCTGCCGTTTTGATTGTTCTCCAGCGCGTTCTTTCCGACGGCCGTGTTGTTGTTACCACTAGTGGTAAACCCGAGAGCTTCAATGCCTATAGCCGTGTTGTTACTTCCGCTGGTATTGGCGAAGAGCGCGTTACGGCCATTGGCCGTATTACTAAAGCCAGTGGTGTTGTCGTGAAGCGCATTAAACCCAGTAGCCGTGTTGTTGCTACCTTCAGTATTGTTAAGGAGCGCAGATGCGCCATTGGCAGTGTTGCCGCCACCCGTGGTGTTGTCTAGCAGAGCAAATGCTCCGTTCGCGGTGTTGAAGTCGCCAGTACCATTGTTTAAAAGGGTCCCAGCGCCAGTGGCCGTGTTATTGTCGGCGGTGTTGGCCAGAAGAGCCCCCGCACCCGTGGCCGTGTTAAATTGGCCGGTCGTATTGCTTCTAAGGGAAAAGAAACCGACTGCCGTATTGAAACCGCCGGTGGTGAGACTCAAAAGAGCGTTCTGTCCCTCAGCCGTGTTGCCTCCGGAATAGCCGCCGTCCGGCGGTGGGAGGACGGCTTGCGCCATTTGCGAAAGGCCAAGGAAGGCAAGCACGAAAAGGACTTCAGGCAGATAGCGATGGCGGCACGTCAGAACTAATGCTGTTTCGTTTCTAATCGGTTGTTTCATGTGATTCACTTCCATCAGTTTATTTTGTTGTTTTGTTGCAGCTGTAGCCGCGACAAAGGCGAAGGGACTCCGGCTATAGCCTGTTTCCACTTCTTCTCTACTGATTATTGACAACCATGTTCGGAGTGGGTTTGCCCACTTGAAACCGGGCACTGAACCTTTGAATTTGTGCGGCCTGCTCCTCGACCGCTGCTGCGAGACGCACAACTGTGCCTTCCAATTCCGTGATCCTCTTCTGCTGTTTGAGGAATTCATTAAACATGGCTTGAGGCGGGCCAGCTTCAGGCAGAGTCACGTCATTCCCATTGGCATCGACGGGCAATGTGCCGAGCTTTCCAGAGGCATCGACGAACACAATCTGGGAGGTGTTGGTATCGACCGTTGCACCGGCGATGTTGCCGATATAGCAACTGTTATCCACTTGGCCAAAAGCAGTGGAAACACCGAGCACGCCTGCGCCAATTGCAATAATGTTACTACCGGAGGTAATACCAGATCCGGCGTCGTCACCCACAGCCACGTTAGAATGACCGGTACACGAGCCAAGCGCGGCGTCGCCGATTGCTGTATTATAGGACCCGGAGACATTCGCTTCCAAGGCTCCATCGCCGAACGCGTTGTTTTGACTACCGTCTACGTTCGACTCAAGCGCGCCCCGGCCAAGAGCATTATTGTAGAGGCCACTTACATTGGCGAAGAGCGCACTGTCACCAATTGCGTTGTTGAAGCTACCATCTACGTTGCTAAAAAGCGCGAACGCTCCATTGGCCGTGTTGCTTGAGCCTGTCGTATTCCCTAAAAGGGCTGCGGTGCCAATAGCCGTATTTTCGGTTCCATCGCCTGAACTTGGGTCTCCCAGGTTGGCAAGAAGCGTCCCGGCTCCGACCGCCGTGTTGAACTGGCCTTCTGTATTGCTCCAGAGCGAAAACCAACCAATCGCTGTATTCGCAGCGCCAGTGGTCAGGCTAAACAGCGCTTTCTGGCCCTCGGCGGTGTTGAAGTTGGGATATGCTCCGTCCGGTGGAGGACTGATTGCTTGCACAGTTGACCAAAGCGCAAGCAATCCAAGTGCCAGGAGTATTGTTGTGAATGTGATGTTTCGATTGTTCATAAGTTGTTTTCGTTTGTGACTGCGCTTTCCTTACTTTTGTTATTGGAGAGTCAGATGTCGGCCGTTCACTGGTGTATTCGCAAGGTTTCGCCGCGCGTTACGCTGGAGTAGTCGGCGCTCTCCAGATATTATTGACCGCGGCTAGTAGGATCGACGCCCGCAAACGTCAGGAAATCGGTTATGCGAAAGCTTTGCGGCGTTCCATCGTGGGTCGGCAACGTTGGTAACCAATCCGGCTGCACGGCCAGGTAAGAGTCAGGGTCTAGCTGGAGTAACCCGACGAATACCTCGGCTACGATTCGAGCACCTACAGGACCCAGACGTAGTCCGTCTTCTCTTAGCTGAGCTTCCTTCAAGATATAATAGAAAAGCGGCGTGGATGTGACGAACGTAGGTCGAATTGTCTGCAACTCAGCCAGGTCGGCAGTGCTAAGCGCTGGGAGCCCCATCTCTTGTGCAAGGCTTTGACCCGAGGGGACCTGCCACGTTAAACATCTCAGTAAATTACGCTGCATCAGCGAGTCTGGCGGCATGCCATTAAATATCGTCCCCAGCGGAAGGTGAAAGAGCGGCGTTGAGACTATTGTGTCGATTCTTTTGTTCGGACGTACGTCGGCACTGTAAACCCCGCCAAAATCGAAGAAGGTTTGCCAACCGATAAAGCGCCTCGGCGCTCTGGCGCCCCCACGCAAGTCCACCGGGTCGGGGCTGCCTTCCCCCGCCGGGTCGAAAATCATTCCGAAGAACGGCTGTCCGTCGTCGCCGTGGAGATTCGCGCGGTAAGAGGGTCGCACCATACTGTGTCCAAAGCGGTAAGTGATCTGAAACTCGACCGGAATGAACGCTTCATTGTGCAACGGGCTGTAGAAGCGGCGACCGTTTGTTAGAACATCATCTATCACGGACTGGGGAACAACATGTGGCAGGAACTCGTGAACGATGACCCACTCGTAATGCCACACCGTCAGCCGATGAGCTTCCAAGTAAGCGTCATTATCGGGAATGCCAGGGTACCGCGTTCGAATGAGATCAACAGCATGGTTATGAAACAACAGGAACGCGGCGTGCAGACCAGCGATCATCATATTCTCGTCGTTCCGCGGATCACCGACAATCGCCACGTGGTTGATTGGATCTCGCGGCAAATCCTCGAATTGGCCATCACTTTCAACCAGGAATTTGATCGGATCAGCCGGATCGTACAACTCCGGATTATTGCCTGGTCCGCCCGCGTAAACTGAGTCCAGATCAAAGAAGCAAGTGCGAGCGTTTTGTGTAATGATAGGCTGAGTGGGGAATCCGAGCCGGGACCTTTGATCGAATGTCATGTCATGGTCAATGAACTGACCAAAGAAAGTAACACCGGCAGTATCTGTTGGGTTATTTCGATTGATGAGACTGAGATTGGGATCGGTGATCAATGCCTCAGGACCTGCTGCCAGATCATCGTTGGCATCCATGATACCGCCGGGGCTACCCAGCTGCATAAGAGCATCACGGACTGCATTCGTTGGAGGCGCGAATGGTGGCAAATGGAACATCCGCCCAAAATGCCCGGTTAGCGCCGGATCCGGAGGCGGTGCACCATGGCTAGCGTCGGCTGTTGACCAAAACCCAAAACTGGCGAAACCGACTACGATGAAAAGCCCGAACGAAGCGAGCACCATTGTAGGTAAAAGCCATGCGTCGCATGATTTTCGCTGCTGAGTATTTGAAGCTTTCATGATTTTTCTCCTGTGTGTTCAACCAGTTTTTCGATCTGTTCTGTGCCGTTCATTGATGTACTTCGTAAAAGCGTCCGGTGCGTTACGCGGAAAACATGCAGATGAGAAACGAGGATGGCGCCTACATGGCTTATGCCGGGCAACAAACAGAACGGGAGACCGGCGAAGTTTTACAAAGGCGATAACAAACGAAAGAGAATTCGCTGTTTTGAAGCTAAGGCCTACTTCGCTGCTTTGTGATACAAGAACGTTTTGGCAAGCTATCCGCTGCAACGGACGCGAAGCAACGGCGAGGCGTTCAAACCAACACGCGATCCGCGTGTGCTCTCTAGATTACTTTGGTGCCAGGGAGTTGACGATTTTCTCGAAGCGCTCATCCCCGCGTAACGGGTCCCACCACGGCTTCAACTTCAAATCGCCATAGCTCACACCGTTCGGTAAGTAGCTGGCGCGGGTAAGCTGCTGGCAAGCAAGATCGTTATCGCCAGCCCAGGCAGCGATTTTGGCCAAACACACGATCATGCGTGTGCCAGAGTTCGCATCTTTCTCCAAAGGAAGTAATTCAACGGTACGCCGGCCTTCGCTCACCGCCTCCTGTTTCCGTCCCAAGGCGGCATCGATCAGACCGAGTATGCATAGAGCACCAGCATCATCAGGATTGGTACGAACCACTCTCTCCTGCTCCGTCCGTGCGATAGTGAATGCGGAACGTGCCTTGGCATCGTCTTTGGCCATTCGAGCGACAAGACCTTCCATAAAACGGGGGCTGTACTTCATTGTCTCATTGCCTACACTGTGTTCGCCCAAAGCCACCAAAGCGTTGGCAGCAGCGGCGGGGTCGTGCTCAGTGAGTGCGCAGTCCAGCCAGTAATCTGCGATGCTTTGGAGCGCACCAGCATCTTTCGCGCGGAGTTCCTCGATGAGTTGGTGCGCGGACCGTGTATTGGCTTTCCAGTCCAAATCCACATACGCGCGCGTGACTTTCGTATAAGTGTCATTCGGCTCGAGGGCCAAGGCGCGGTCCAACATAGCGGCTTGGTCGGAATAGCGTCGAAGGGCCTTATAATTGTGGGCAATCTGTTGTAGCAGCACGAAATTGCGCGGATCGAATTGGATTGCACGCTCCAGGTCGCGTGTAGAGTCGTCCCAGCGCCCCTGGCGACGCTGAATGTATCCTTTGAGCTCGAATAACCCGGCGTCATTGGGCAGACTAGGACGAGCGCTTTCCAGTTCAGCCAAGGCAGCATCGTACTCGCGGTATCCCAGGAATAGATTTCGGGCACGCGCCAGGTGTAACTCGCCCGCATCGGGATGAAGCCGAAACGCGGCTTCGATAGCCGCCTCAGCCAATGCCAGCCGCGCAGGCGTGCGGTCCCAGCCATCGTAGTAAAGGTAGTCGTGCGTCCAGGCAAGTTGGCAATACGCCAGGAAAAAGGTGGGGTCATGCGCGACAGCTTGGTTCAATAGATCCGCCGCCTGCAGCAAATTCGCCTTCCTTGTGCCGGCGAGGGTCACAATCGTGTCCAAAAGAAGTTTCTTGCCCCGGTTATAAAAATCGAATGCAGTGAGATCGGCTGTGGGTGGTCGGTCAATGGCCAGTTTCTCGGCAGCAGAGATTCTGGCGTGAAGGCGCTCGGCAGTTTTGTGTGCGATCTCGCTTTGGATCGCGAACAGGTCTTTCAAATCGCGGTCGTATTGCTCTGCCCAGAGATGTCTACCAGTGCGTGTGTCGACCAACTGGACATTTATACCGAGCCCGGCACCGGCCTTGCGTACGCTGCCCTCAAGAACGTGCGATACGCCAAGCGCGTTCCGGATCCCGTAGGGGCTTGGATTCTTGCGGTATTGCATGACGCTCGTACGACTGATCACTTTGAGATCGGCAATCTTCGCCAGCTTGGTCAAGAGGTCGTCCTGGACGCCGTCAGCAAAGGAAGCATCTTCTCTGTCGTTGCTCAGATTTTTAAACGGTAACACTGCGATGACAGCTGTAGCGTTGGGGCGGAATAGCTCGGTTCTCCAAGTGATGACGCTGAGAGCTGTTATTAACCCAAGGGACAATGCAATCACTGCCGCGACGGTTGGATTTCGCTGCAGCCATTTCTTCCCTCGAGCAGCGATTCCGGTGCGTCTCGCCTGAATTGGTTCCCGCTTCAGCCACCGTTCAAGGTCCCGGGCGAGAGCGAGAGCGGAGCAGTAACGGCGGTTTGGATCCTTCTCCAGGCATTTCAAGCAAACCGTGGATAGATCACCATCTACCTTTGGGTTCCAGACACGCAGCGGTGGCGGCTCGGTCTCCAGCAGTAACTTGATAGTTTCATACGTTGTTCCTCCAGCAAAAGGAGGATGACCAGTTAGAAGTTCATAGAGCACCGCTCCAAGTCCATACACGTCTGTTGTCGTGGTGACCGATCTGTTATCACCTGCAGCTTGTTCGGGCGCCATGTAACTCGGCGTCCCCAGCGCGTCCAAAGTGCGCGTAACGGTGCACTCAGATTCGATCAAGCGGGCCAGGCCAAAATCGGTGAGGTGCGGTTCGCCCTTTGCGTCGAGTAGAATGTTACCTGGTTTGATATCCCGATGTATGATGCCGTGTTCATGCGCGTAATGCACGGCGCGAGCGAGCTTCGCGATCAACTCCGCTGCCTTCCTGATCGAAACCGGCTTCTTGTTAACTACCTCGTCAAGCTGGCCGCCTGTGACAAACTTCATGCTGAAGTAGCATTGGCCATCGTGCTCACCCACTTCGTAGATAGGTACGATGCTCGGGTGATCGAGACTGGCGGCGGCTTCAGCTTCCAGTCGAAAGCGTTTGAGGTGCGCCGGGGTGGCCCACTGCCCGAGCGCAATGACTTTCAATGCTACGATACGGTTAAGGCTCTTCTGCCGGGCTCGAAATACGACTCCCTGACCACCCCGCCCGATTTCCTCAAGCAACTCGTAGTTACCTAACCACCCTGGCATCTTAATAGCACCCACACTTGTTCCTGCTGTAGGCGCAGCGTCTGTATTGTTGAGCTACAGCTTTTCAGCGCAGCCGCAAGCTATTGTCCGTTCCATCAAAAATATCGGTCTGATTCAAAGCTGGACTATTTAGGTGCCAACGAAGCGACTATCTCTTCGAAGCAAGGGTCGCCTCGTAACGGATCCCAACTCGGCAGCAATTTCAATTGTCCGTAGCTGGGACCGGTCGGATATCGAACCGCGTGGCGAAGGTTTGCGCACGCGAGTTGTTTATCGCCAACCCAAGCAGCGATCGTCGCCAAACACGCCATAATGCGGGCGCTATCGATCGGGTCTTTTTCGACGGGTAGTAGCTCAACTGCGCGCCGACCTTCGCGGAGGGCTTCGTCTTTGTGGCCCAAGGCAGCGTTGATTAAGCCAAGCACGCATAGAGCACCCGCATCATCAGGGCGAGCCAAAATCTGTTTCTCCTGCTCCGCGCGTGCAGCAGTGAAGGCGACACGTGCTTTGGCATCGTCTTTTGCCATCCGAGCGGTAAGGCCTTTCAGAAAGTGCGGTGAATATTTTACCGCTTCGTTACCAGTACTGTTATCGCCCAGCGCTGCTAAAGCGTTGGCAGCGGCAGCGGGGTCGCGCTCCGCCAGGGCGCAGAGAAGCCAGGTGTCGGCGATACTCTGAATTGCGCCAGGGTCTTTGTTATGCAGTTCATCGATTAATCGATGCAACGGCAGTGTATCGGCTTTCCAATCGAATTCGACGGCCGCGCGGCCGGCTTTCGATTCGACGTCGTCAGGGTCGATCGCCAACGCCCTGTCGAATACGACTGCTTCATCATGGTAGCGTCGAAGATAGTCATAGCTAACGGCGGTTTGCTTCAGCATGAAAGCGTTGCGGGGGTCCAAATCGATTGCCCGCTCGAGATTATGCAACGCCTCTTCCTGGCTACCACCTGGTCGGCGGCGCTCAATGTAAGCTTTAAGCGCGAATAACCGGGCGTCATTGGGCAGAGTCTGCCGAGCAATTTCCAGCTCTGACAAAGCTCCATCATAATCGCGGTATCCGTGATAAAGATGTTCCGCACGGGCGACGTGCGCTTCGCCTGCATCCGGACGCAACCGAAACGCCGATTCGATAGCTGCCTTTGCCAGCGCCAGGCGCTCGGGGGTATGATCGAATCCAAAGAAGTAAAGCTGGTCATGAACCCAGGCAAGCTGGCAATCCGCCTGGAAAAACGTTGGGTCGTGCGCGACCGCTTGATTCAAAAGATCAACAGCCTGTAGCAGATTTGCTTTCCCATTGCTGTTAAGAGTCACAGTCAGAAGGAGAGTCTTGCAACGGCTGTAAAGATCGAATGCGGTAATGTCAGCGGTTGGCGGGCGCTCGATGGCTTGCCTTACAGCAGGTGAGATTTTGATGCCAAGCTGCCTTGCGACTGTTTGCGCAATGTCACTCTGCATCGCGAACATGTCTTTTACATCTCGATCGTATTCCTCGGCCCATATGCGCGAGTCCGTGCGCGCGTCGATCACCTGGACATTCACGTGCAACCAGGCGCCGGTTTTGCGAACATTGCCTTTTAACAAGTGGGACACACCTAAGGCATTAGCTATCTCACGCGTGTTATGCTGGCCGCGATACCCCATAACGCTGGTCCGGCTGATGACCTTGAGCGAGGCAATCTTCGCCAGCTTGGTTAAAAGATCGTCCTGGATGCCATCGGCGAAGGAAGCATCTTCTCTATCGTTGCTCAGATTTTCGAACGGTAAGACTGCAATGCCAGTTGTCTCGGTAGTGCGAAATAGGTCCGTTTTCCAAAGGATGACGCTGAGCGCTGCGATTAATGCGAGCGACAACACAATAACTGCCGCACTAGTTGGATTTCGTTGGAGCCATTTTCTCCCTCGAGCAGCGATTCCTATGCGTCTAGCTTGGATTGGTTCGTGCTTCAGCCAGCGTTCCAAGTCCTCGGCAACGGCCAGTGCAGAAGAATAACGGCGCTGAGGATCTTTCTGCAGACACTTCAGGCAAACCGTGGAGAGATCGCGATCCACTTTTGGATTCCACAAATGCAACGCTCTCGGCTCTGTTTCCAGGAGTAACTTGATTGTCTCGTACGTTGTACCTCCGGCAAAAGGCGGATGGCCGGTTAGAAGCTGGTATAGCACCGCCCCGAGCCCGTAAACATCTGTGGCATTAGTTATGTTTGTGTTTCCACCGCCCGCCTGTTCCGGAGCCATGTAACTTGGTGTTCCCAGCACGTCCAATGTGCGGGTAACAGTGCTCTCTCCTTCGATCAGGCGGGCAAGTCCGAAGTCGGTAAGATGGGGTTGACCTTTGGCGTCGAGCAGGATGTTACCAGGCTTGATGTCTCGATGCAGAATGCCGTGTTGATGCGCGTAATGAACGGTACGCGCCACTTTAGCGATGAGCTCTACCGCCTGCTGAACTGAAATCGGCGCCTGTTTAGCGACTTCGTCAAGCTGCCCGCCTTCAATCAACTTCATGCTGAAATAGCATTGATCATCGCGCTCGCCTACGTCGTAAATAGGAACGATGCACGGATCATCGAGCCTTGCCGCCGCTTCTGCTTCCACACGAAAACGCTTAAGGTGGGACTTGGTTGCCCACTGCGCGCGCCCAATGACCTTTAATGCGACTACGCGGTTCAGGCTCTTTTGGCGAGCACGAAACACAACGCCTTGACCACCGCGACCGATTTCCTCGATCAACTGGTAATCGCCTAGTTCTCCCAGCATCTTAACCTCGCCGCACTCAGTTGCCCGTTGCATCCCACTTATCCGTCTAGTTCATAGTCGACTATTTGGGTGCCAAAGAGGCGACTATGTTTTCGAAGCAAGGTTCACCGCGTAGTGAGTCCCACCACGGCAGTAGTTTCAATTGTCCATAGCTTAGAGGACCTGGGTAGCGAAGCGAGGTAGCAAGTTGCTCGCAGGCAAGATCCTTTTCACCAGTCCAGGCAGCAATATTAGCGAAGTACCCGATGATACGCGGACCATCTTTGGCGTCTTTATTGACTGGGACCAACTCAATTGCATATCGACCTTCGCGCAATGCCTGCTCCTTTCGGCCCAGTGCAGCATCGATCAGAGCGAGAACGCAGAGCGCACCGGCGTCATCAGGATGAGCTTGTACCAATTTTTCCTGTTCCACGCGTGCAGCGGCAAAAGCTGATTCCGCCTTCGTGCGATCATTCGTCATCCGAGCTATCAGACCCTGTAAAAACCGAGGGCTGTACTTGATAGTCTCATTACCAAGATTGTTGTCGCCTAACGCAGCTAAGGCGCTCGCAGCGGCACCAGGATCATGTTCCGCGAGGGCGCAGATAAGCCATTCCTCGGCGATATGAGAGAGCATTGCAGGATTTTTGGATCGAATTGAATCGATCAGGTCGTGCAAAGGCCTGGTATCTCCTTTCCAATCGAATTGGATGAATGCGCGCCAGGTTTTTCTTTCGATGCTATCCGGCTGAATCGCCACCAGCCTGTCTACAATTACTGCCTGTTCTTTATAGCGTCGGAGGAAGTTATAGCAAAGCGCAGTCTGCTGTAACAAGAGAACGTTGCGCGGGTCGATCTGGGCAGCTCGCTCGAAATTGTGTAATGCTTCCTCCAGGTTGCCATTTGGACGGCGCCGCTCAATGTAACCCTTGAGCTCGAATAATCGGGCTTCGTTCGCCAAGCTCTGACTGGCCGTTTGTATCTCCGCCAGAGCGCCGTCGTAATCGCGGTGGCCGCCGTAAAGATTCCACGCTCGCGCAAGGTGAGCTTCGCCGGCGTCAGGACGCAGTTGAAAGGCCGATTCAACAGCAGCATCCGCCAGCGCCAGCCGCTCAGGCGTATGATCAAAACGAAACAGGTACAGCTGATCATGAACCCACACGAGCTGGCAGTACGCTTGAAAGAAGCTTGGGTCCTCCGCCACGGCACGGGTTAGCAAATCGGCCGCGGTCAACAAATTCTGTTTCTCATTAGAGTTGTAACTCCATCGCAAAATGAGGTTCCTGGCTCGGCTATAAAGATCAAAGGCAATGAGATTGGCAGTGGGCGCGCGCTCGATGGCGAGTTTTTCATCCGACGAGATCCTGGCGTGGAGCTTGGTGGCGATTTTCTGCGCAACCTCGCTTTGAATCGTGAACATATCTTTGACGTCACGATCGTATTCCTCCGCCCAAACGTGAGAATCGGTGCCGGCGTCGATCAACTGCACGTTTATATGGAGCCATGCCCCAGTTTTGCGCACGCTGCCTTCCAGCACATGGGATACGCCTAGAGCGTCGGCAATCTGACGGGTGTTATGCTGGTCACGATAATTCATGACACTGGTGCGGCTGATCACCTTGAGCGAGCCAATCTTCGCCAGCTTCGTCACAAGATCGTCCTGGATACCATCTGCAAACGACGCGTCTTCTCTGTCGTTACTCAGATTTTCAAATGGCAGAACCGCTATACCAGTCGCCGCAGGCCGGAATAGTTGACTCTTC
>JBLMXH010000109.1:0-9978 GCA_050257685.1 Nitrospirota bacterium | reverse complement strand
GACAAAGCGAGGTGGTCGATGCTCGGCGGGTGCTCGATGCGCGCATGGCAGAAATGACCGAACGGTTCGGCAACAAGCCCATTCCATTGCCGCCGCACTGGGGCGGTTTTCGACTCAAGCCGGATAAAGTGGAATTTTGGCAGGGCCGGCCCAACCGTTTGCACGACCGGTTTCGGTACACGCGCAAAGCGGACGGATCGTGGCACATTGACCGGCTCGCGCCGTAAGCAGACGAAGGACGCGATGGAAATTAATTGCAGGGCGTTTCTGCGAAACGCCGCGGCGTCCGACACAGACGCCCTACAGTTTTGTCAGCACTCATCCGAACGTCGTGATTGTCGTGCAACTGATTCATGAAAAATTCCGACACGAGAATCGAGATCCTTCGTGGCGATATCACAGCGCTCGAGATTGATGCGATTGTGAACGCGGCCAATTCGAAGCTCCTGGGCGGTGGCGGTGTCGATGGCGCAATTCACCGCGCCGCAGGGCCCGAACTGCTTGCCGAATGCCGCACGCTAGGCGGTTGTCGGCCAGGCGAAGCGAAGATAACCCGCGGTTATCATTTGGCCGCTTCGTTCGTGATTCATACGGTCGGTCCAATCTGGCGCGGCGGAAACTATGGCGAAGCGCAGATATTGGCAGACTGCTACCGCAATTCGCTGAAGCTTGCGGTGCAGAATGAAATCAAAACAATAGCCTTTCCGGCAATCAGTTGCGGCACGTACGGGTATCCGATTGAGCGCGCCGCGCACATTGCGTTCAAAAGCACGCGCGATTTTGTCGGCACGAACGATCAGATCCGGAAACTAATTTTCGTTGTTTGGGACGAAGAAGTTTACCACGCCTACCGCAAACTGCTGTAGCGGCGCCCTCCAGCATCGGAAAATAATGTCACGCTTCCGAAGTGAAAGACCGCCTACAATGCTGATCAGATAGAAACGCAATCGCCCCTCGGCATACGATACAATTTTGTATGAATCCGAACGAAAATGATCTTACGAGGGACGAACCGCTTCCAGCGCAGCCATTTCAGCCACGCGCAGAAGACATCAGCGCAACTGGGCGTGAGCAGTTTCGTCGAGCAACAGAAGAAGTTTCAACGCAAATGAGCCAGACGTGGGACCAGACCAAAGAAAAGGCGAGCCGGGCCCTTGAGCGTACCGAAGATTTCGTGCGCGAAAATCCGGTACCGACTATTCTCGGCGCACTCGGCCTGGGGATCGCCATTGGCCTGGCAATCCGCTACGCAGCTCCCGGTGAGCGCAAACGCGAAATCGTAGTGGAGTCGCCGTGGGGGAAATTCAACTGGAGCGTTCTTTCGTTGCCCTTTCTCTGGCCACTGTTTAAATCGGCCCGCCAAAAATCGGAACATGTTATGCGGAACGGCGTTAAACAGTTGAAAAAAATGGACGTAGAACGGTACGCAAAGCCGATCCGTAAACGCTGGAGAGCGTGGACCCGCTGAGCGCTGCCCGAATCCGTTAAGACAGACGCCGGACTGCCGACTACAGGCTCGGAACCGCGACAAACTTTCAAAGCTGACAAGATCGGTGTGAGCATGAGAATTCTCGTGCTCACGCCATATTACCTGGATAATCTGCCGGCAGTTCAGGTTGCGGCATGATCGTCCAAATCTACGAGGTTACGACATCCGCAGAGGCTCGTGCACTCGGGGAGATGGGCGTCGACAACATCGGTGTTTTGGTCGGCGATGGCTCCTTTCCTCGCGAGCAGACGATCGAAAGTGCGCACGGGATTTTCGCGGCGATCCCATCGAGATCAAATCATCGCTGTTGTCGCTTTCTTACGATCTGGATCTCATTGTTCGGCTTACCACCGCGTTAAAGCCAGACATCCTACATCTAGCCGCGGCGCCACAGCATCTCTCGCCAGCCCACCTGCGAACACTGAAAACGCAGTTTCCGCAGATTTCGCTGATGCGCAGCATTCCCGTAGCTGACGAAAGCAGTATTGCCCTAGCTCATTCGTACGATGCAGTCGCCGATTGGCTCCTTCTGGATAGCTACGAATCCGGCGATCGCCAAATCGGCGCACTGGGCGTGACACATAGCTGGGATCTGGACAGGCGGATCATCGAAAGATTGCCCGCCCAGCAGGCGTCGATTCCAAGACCAAAACCGACAAAAACGACGGCACGCATACGAAAGATCTGCAGAAGGTGTGGGCGTTCGTAACAGCGGCGCGCAACGCGCATGGCAGCAATATCTGACATTGCAATAATTGCTCACATATGTGAGCCATTATTGCAATACGCGGCGCGGTGGTTGATACATCAGACATGCCGCGGTTGTCGACCGAACCTTGAACGGTTTGCCGGTATAGCAGGGTCCCCTCCTCACAGTCGCGAGTCGAGTTCATCGAGCGCGAAAAAGTTGTTGATCAGATCGGCGAGCGCTCGTGGATATTGCGCCATAAAGGCATGGCCGCCGTGAGGAAACTGCGCGAGCCAGGCGCCCGGAATTGTTTTTACCAGTTTCAGGGCATTTGAAGCAGGAATTACGACGTCCTCCCTTCCGCTAGCAATTAGCACCGGCACATCGATCTCCCGTAGCTGGCTGGCGACGCCATTGTGATGCCATGCGTCCATTGCCGCAGCCTGACGGTGCAAAACGTCAATCGACAATTGCGCGCGAGCCGCAGCCACGATGTCGCCGAACTGGCGATAAAGAGATTCGGCAACGTCGGTTGGGAAAAGCACGAAGAACAAACGCCGCGCCTGCTCGTTAGGCGTGCCGGACGTGTCAAGGAGTTGCGACCACACATCGGCTGAAGCGAGATCCGCCTCACTTCCGCCAGGGTCGGTGGACAACAGCACGAGCTTGTCAACGCGATCTGCGTAATTCACCGCGAATGCCTGCGCAATGAATCCGCCCATTGACCAGCCCATCACACTCGCGCGTTCCATACCGATGGCGTCCATTACATGCGCAGCATCGTCGGCAAGCTTCGCGATCTCGAACGCCTGTCCATCGTCTGTCGAGCCACCGATGCCGCGATTATCCAGCAGGATCAGTTCGTTCGAAGATGCGAGTCGATCAATGAAAGATGGATCCCAGTCTGCATTCGTCGCACCGAACCCGTTTAATACCACAAGAGGCCGGCCCTTGCCGACTCGCCGATAAGCGATTTGAGCGCCATCAAATGTGACGATCGCTAATGAATCTGGTGGCATCGTAAATCGACCTCATAGTTGAATCTTGCATGTTGCGCGATGAACGTTGTGTTTATGGGAAGCGGTAAGGGAATTCAATTGTTCGTGTTGATTGTTCTGTTCGCAACAGGGTTGGCTGGATGCGCTTCAAATAGCGGAACGGCCGACAGGTCTGGCGCCGACCAAACCATTGCCGGGGCAACTAAATGGGGGCACTACAACGATGAACCCGTAACGAAATGGAATCCGGACGGGCGCACGATGACACTTCTAACCGAGTTACGCTACACTGATCCGAAGGGCGACGTTTGGGTCGCGCCGATTGGTTCCGTCGTCGATGGCGCGTCGATTCCACGTTACCTCTGGTCGGTGATGGGTGGACCGTTCGAAGGCAAGTATCGCAACGCTTCGGTTCTGCACGATGTCGCATACGGCGAGCACAAGCGGCCGTGGCAGGATTGCGACCGGATGTTTTATTATGCCATGCGTTGCAGCGGAGTTGGCGGAGTCGAGGCGAAGACGATGTATTACGCGCTCTACAAATTCGGACATCATTGGAAGTTTCCGATCAAACGCGGGAAACCGGTGAAGTATGAAGGTGAACTGGTGGCGAGAGGCGAGGAAATTCCACGCGCGATTCCAGTGAGTCCAACGGAGATCAATCAGGCACGGAATTGGATCAGCAATACTGATCCCAGTCTGGAGCAGATCGAGCAACGGGCGCAAACCGAGGCGTGGTAGCGTCCGTGACGTGTTTGACTTTGCAAACCTGTCGTTAGGCAATATCTGTCGCGTCGCCTCCGAGGGGCGAGACTTGGATTAACGTTGCCAGCCAGTCAGGCGGTTGAATCTGTAGGTGCGTTTTCAGGATTTCAGCGGTAAAGGTCCGAAAATCGGAGCCGCCATCCGTACACAGTTTTTCCATCGTGTATGCGCCAAGCATTCGGTAGCTCTCAAACTGGGACTCCGAGAAAAATTGGTCGGCAGTACTCTCGTGCGGAAATGTTTCGCTCCTTTTAAAATATTCATAGATGTCGCGCGGCTCGTCGCCATAACAGACCGGCTTAATGTAAATAATGATGCCGTCGGGAGCAGTAGGACCGTCGACTGCTGAATATCGGATGCGGCCGACAGCGCAATTACGACCATGCTGTTTCGCTGCGTCGATTTGGCTGCGGGGGTAAATGTTCATCTGATCGAAATCGATCGGGATGCCAAAATCCAGCCGGATTTTCCGCACCGCTTCACCAAGATCAGCGAAGGAACATTCGGGATCCTCGCCCGCGTCGCTGACTACGATGAAATGGCAGCGGCGCAACACCATCTCATACAGACCAAGGTTTTCAAAATGACCGCCATCGGACACATACACGTATGGACTTTTGTCGTTCGTTAGGCCGAAAGCTTCATCAATAATCGGCCTCACACTGCTCTCCGGATAGCCAAGTTGAAAGGTGTGATCGCCTGCCTGACCGGGGTTCCCAAGCCAGGCGCCGAGCCGCACATTGAGCAACGTGAGAACGAATGTGACGAAAGGCGATGAGTGATAGCCCATGTTAGGACTGGCAGCTGCGCCCGAAATCGTGATCGCTGTTCCTAGCGAGATACCTTCCGGGCCGCCGTACACACTTCCATCCACACCGGTCGTGGAGCGATAACCCGGGTGCATCGCCGAGGATCCGCAGTGCAACGGACTTACCGTAAAGCTCTCCGCCTTACGCTCCTGCCAGCCGAGCTTTTCGCCGGACACAAGATTCAGCGCGATATTTATAACGGGCATGAGCTTGCTCTGAAATTTTTCCGGTCGCCAAAGATCGCGCATTTTGATGTTGTCGTTCTCGTCGAACCCCGTGAACGGATTTTGTTTCCGATCTGAATTCGAAGCGCCGAGGTAAGCACGAATCAACCGCTCACGGTACATGCCATGCAATGAAAACGTGTTCGCGTTAATGAGCCGCGCCATCAGAAGACCTGCGATCAGAAGAAGCGCCGCAAATGGAATCACCAGCCACCACGGCGTGTAGAAAATTACGTTGAGATATTCCTCAGGACGACCGAGCAACCCGGACTTGGAATCCAACGTCGCCTGGTAACTCAATTTGATGTGATAACCCTGAATCAGCTTCTTCATCACCGATGTGGTCGCCTCAGTGATAAGAATTAGCAGGACCGCAGCAAAGACCGTTGCCGCGATCGTGGACACCTTGGACAACACAAGACCCAGCGGACTCGCGGTCGCGCGTTCCTTTTGAGTAGCAGCAACTATCGAACTGCGGCCGCCCAGAATCGTAAGAATTGCTGCCAGACCTCCCGTAGTGATGAACGACCATGTCCAGCTTAGGGAAAGTGGTCCAAAGACGACCAATCCGCTGATGAGCAACCATCCGAAAGCAACTGCAAGCAACCAACCGGTCGCGCGTCCCCACCATTCGCGATCCGAGTCTTCAGTCCACCGGCTCGAAATACCGGCGAATACCATGATCGCCAAAAAAAACAGCGCCATGAAACCGGGAACAGCAACGCAGATGTACAATTCCATTTGCATCACCGGATGCGGAAACAATTTTTGCGCGCCCAACCACAGAAGAACGCCGGTGATGGCGCCAGAGACGATCACCGCGAGGAATTCCAGAGTTCGAAATCCATGCGCCGGCAGCAACGAAGTCAACCACGAGACGATATGCAGCGCGATTCCAAGATAGAGAAACGGTACCCACGTTTGTGGTTGTCCAAAGCCGAACAATGGCCAGGCAATCAGCGAACGCCCATAATAGTTGAACCAGGCCCAGTAAATGGTCAGTAGGGCCGAGGCGAGGAAAAGTGGGAAAAGACAGAATCGCAGGAATCGGTCCTGGTCCCATCGCAGGTTACGGCCACACGGCAAATTCAGTCCCATGTACGCGACGCCAATCACAACCAATCCCGCTCCGCTCCAGAATAGCGCGTCGCTTCGCGGCGGCGGATCCATCATGACGATTGAGCTGAAAATCCACGGCAGCGCGAGAAACGCGGCGAGCAACGGAATGATCACGCACCAGTTCAAAAGAAGGTTGCGCAAATAGCTACCAACAAGCGTCCAGCTATCCGCCGAGAACATTCCAAGGCGCGGACTGAGATAATTGCTATAGCTACGCAGATTCTGAATCTCGATCGGTTCCGGATTGGGTCTCGTGTACTCGCTCTGACCCGAGAGTTGAGAGGCCACACTTGTTAGGTTAGCACGATTAATCCAGGCGCTCAGCCAACTGCCGATGTATCCGCCGCCCGACACGGTAGAAAGGTAATGGAACTTGTCGAGCAACCCGCAACGCGCGAGGCCCTGCAAAACTCCCAGTCCAAATGTCGCGCTGCGAATACCGCCACCGGAAATGCAGAGTGCGGTACGTTTTTCCGGCAGTGCGTGTATCGCTGCCCAAATGGCTGTTAGCCGAACAATGGGGGCGCTCGAAGTTGGATAATCGGTCGGCAATTTCCCATGCAAAGCGGTGAATTCGGCCTCCAGGACTTCATGCAACGGAATAGATGGATTAGCCGATGAAGCATTCTTCGCCATGATACGCAACCCGCCGGTCTGCCCACCAGCGTTTATCAAACCTGCGACAATGCGTCAATGCTCAGTCTGACCAACGCCGGTCACGAGCAGCCGGCACGACCGCCATGTAGATCTTGGGATCGAGCAGCTTGAGTGCAGTGAGAGCAAGCTCCTCATCTTCAACACGGATGTGTCGGGCCATCTCGGGCGACGATGCGCTCCGATCGTGCTTGGACAGGCTCTCAGGGCTTTTAGGACCACGACCGCAACATTGGGCTTTCAATGAAAGCGTGTGCTAACCTGAGAAATGCGTCCGGAAGTTTCGAGCCTGGCAGGTTACTGCTAAGGAGAGGGAGCTCAGCCCGGGCAGCGGGTCCTGGAAGTCTCGGCTGCCCGCGAATGGGACCGCAGAAATCGCCGTGTGAAGATAGAATGAAAAACGTAGATCGGTGGTGATAAACTTCGGGCTGTATAGAGTTGAAACAGCACAGGACGACCGACAGTCGTGACTTTACCGGGATTCACGGCCAGAGCTCAAGGCGATCTTGCTCCTTACCCCCTATCACGGTGTCCACCATCAAGTACACGAAGAACGACGGTAGGATCATCATCTGTCGCCCGGGTTGTAGTTGTGAACTTCCCGCGCCAGTTCTGCCGCACTAACCCGTACGACGTGATTAGCAGGAGCTGCCGACGCCCAGCCACCGCTGTCATCAACTTCTACCCAGTGTCCGGGCAGACGACTTCCGGTAAATGGTGGTATCCAAACCAAATGTCTACCTTTCGTCACAGTTACGGATGCGCGCGTTTGTTTGAGTTCAAAATTCAGCTGTGTCGATTCACCTGGTTCGAGCGTCGTATTATTGATGGAAGACTTCACGGCACCATTGAGAACCAGCGTCACCCGGTACTCCCCTGTCGCGAGACCCTCTAAGCTGTAACGGCCGTTTGCATTCGTTTTAGCCGTCGTGAGCAATCTGCCACTGTTTGTCGCTTCAATCCGGATATCCGCGCCTTGAATCGGATGTCCGTTAGCGTCCTTGACGATTCCCTGAAGTACGGAACTCGCAGCCGATGCACTTGCGACACAAAGCATGACCCCAATAAAACCAATCCAAATACATTTCATAAACATAACAGTGTGAAGCAACTTGACTTGTTAGGGCATCGGCGGCGGGCCACCACGGAACGCCAGGAACTCCGGACCACCATTACCCTGAGGGCGCCCGATATCAGAAGCGAAAACGGTTTGGCTACCATCCTTTGAGAATTTCAGAATGTCGCCCTGGGCCGCTGCTTTTAGTTCAGCGACAAAAAGATCGCCTGAAGGGTCAAAAGCTATTCCACGAGGATCAGCAAGCTCAGTGGCAAACGTGCTCTCAGCTCCGTCCGGTGCAAATACCAGGATCGCGTCACCACCCGGGCCACCTTCATTTCCTTCTGTAGTCACCCATAGATTCCCTGACCGATCAAAAGCGAGGCCGACGGGACCCTGGACGCTTGTGAAAGCTGCCGGGCCGACAAAAACACTCGATGCGCCCGTGGGAGTAAACTTGAAGATGGTCGAATCAGTGGCGTCGGAGGCAAAAAGATTGCCTGCGGCGTCGAAGGCGATGCCGAGACTCTGTCCGGGAAGCGAACCAAAGGTGCTCTCGACTCCGTCCGGCGTAACTTTGAAAATGCTGCTCGCTAAGACGGGACTGTTTTGATCAAACGCCACGACAAACACATTGCCTGCTCCATCAATCGCGATTGCTTCCGCTGCCGAGTTAACAGTGCTTAGCGTGGCAAAAAGAGTTTCCACTCCGCTCGCACTAACTTTCATAATGCTCGATTGAAAGTTCCCCGTCACGGGATCCAAAGTATTCGTCGCGACGTACAGGTCGCCGTGATACATCGCCAAACCCCGTGGACGAGACAAACCAGGAGCAAACGTGGTCTGCGCTCCGGGTGACGTGTATTGGAAGACTGCGCCACCGAGATTTTGAGCGTCCCCATTAACAGAAGCAAATAAATAGCTGTCCTGGGCATGGACAACGATTGGTGAAAGGATTGCTGCTAAGGCAATCAGAATTGACGGAAACCGGCTTTTATTGTTAGACATGATATTTTTCATAGGTTGTTTTGTTACTCGCTCAGGTTCTCCGTTGAAAACGGAGCTAGCAAGGACTTAGAAGGTACCTTTCGGGACGCTCGACTCAGGTCACTTTTCGTATCAGAGGCTTGTCTCTAGCTCGTGCCTGGATTCTACCCGGTCCTAATTTGAACGAATTCTGACCACAAGGTATGTCAACGCGGCGAACACTGCTTCACATTCGGCAGTAGGCCGTCGCAACGTTAATAAGCCCTATGCTGTTAGGTTGCCTTAAAATGATATGTGAGTTTAAGGCTTAGCTGCCAGTCTTGGAAGGTACTCGATGACTCATTACGACCAGTACGCTGGAAACGATGAGTATTAACCGAGCAGTCTCGTGAAACCGGCTTCTAATCACCCGTGTTCCACTCCGGGTGTGGACAACGGGTTCGTATCAGTTTTAAGCAAAACCGTCAGGCAGCTCTGGAGAGGCTTTGTAGTTTCTGTCGGTTATGTGGGAGTGCGCCAACAGATTCGCCGTCGGGGGCCCCGCGGCGGCGGTAATCGTTCGGGCTGATTCCTAGTCGGCGCTGAAATGCGCGCCGAAACGTAGCTGCGCTTTTGAACCCCACTGACACTGCAATCTCTTCGACACTATTGCCGTGGTCGGAAAGACGATGACATGCTTCATCAATCCGCAGCCTCTCGACGAACGCAGCAGGAGAAGTACCGAATTCGCGCTTGAATCGCCGGGTAAAGTGCCTCGGACAGAGACACGCCCTGGCGGCAAGTCTCTCCAGTGATAAGTTGTCACTCAAGTGGCTGATTACCCAGGTTGTCAACTCCGCCAGCCGTGAGACTGACCTGGTTTGAAATTGCAATGTTTCGGGGTATTGCTCCTGAAGGCCGGATCGCTTCGCAGAAACCACAAGTTCGCGTGCTATCACAAGGGCGACACTGATTCCGTAATCTTCCTCGATTAACGAAAGCGACAAGTCGATACCAGCCATCGCACCAGCCGAAGTGTAAAACGGCCCATCCTTAACAAAGAGGCAATTAGCGCTGACGCGGAGGCTTGGATATGTCTGTGCAACATCGGTGGCGTAACGCCAGTGAGTTGCTACCTCGCGATCATCGAGCATTCCCGTCGCTGCAAGCGGGTAGATACCAGTACCAAGCGTCGCGATGCGTCTTGTG
>JBLMXH010000108.1:0-10472 GCA_050257685.1 Nitrospirota bacterium | reverse complement strand
GCATGACTTTCGCGATCAAAGCCGGCATTATCGATGTGGCCGCAGAGACGTTCGCGTTCAGCGCGCAAAAGACGATGTATGGTGGGAAACACATCGCAAAAGGCGACACGATCTTCGTTTTCGCCAGCGAGAACGAAGGCGGGTCAGGTCTTATCGCACGCGGCGTGATCACATCAGCTAAAACGGTCGCAAGAAAACCCGGGGTCGTCCGGCAAACGCCGCGTGTGAGCATCACCATTGCACGGACCGCGTTCGCAAAGCGACGCCTCGGGCGCAGCGAAGTAAAGCGTTTTTGCAACTGGAATGACGGTCGGCCTGAGACCGAACTCAATTTCAAATTCTATCGCCAAGCCACAAACAAGATCGTTGGCATCTCCGATGAAACGGCAGCATTCCTACGCCAATTCTTTTAGGCGGGACAACTCGCAAACCGGATCGCCGGATGCATAATGCCCGCTGTATCGAATGGGAACAAGGACGATCGCCGTGCTTATCACGATTGCTTTTAGCGCCATCGGCGTGTTGGGTGACTACTTCCTCAAGCTCGCCAGCGGCCGCGAGCAACCGCTGCGAACAACTTGGTTTTACGTTGGATTTGCCCTCTATGCATCGACTGCCTTTGGCTGGGTGTTCGTCATGAAACATCTGAAGCTGGCTACCATCAGTGTCCTTTACTCTGTGTCTCTGGTGCTGCTTCTTACGGCAATCGGAGTTTTGGTATTCCGCGAATCGTTGAACTACTTTGAGATGATCGGGATCCTGTTGGCTGTGATCTCACTCGTATTGTTGATGCGCTTTGCCTAACTACTAGACGAAAGCCTTTCACATTAGACGCATGACACGAAACTATCGGCTGCTCTTCGGACCTCTGGCCGCACTCATTCTTGGTTTTGGTATTATTGGCTTGGCACTACTGATCCCGAGCTATAGCCACGTGCATCAAACAGTGAGCGAGATCGGAGAAGTTGGCTCACCGGCTAGAGTTCCCTTCGCTGTCATGTTAGGTTGTGTCGGGGTTTGCATTTTGGTCTTCGCCTCAGCCGTTCGTGATGTTTCAGTGGCCGCGAATCACCATCGATTGGCCGCATATTTGATAGCGTTCATGGCAGTGCCGGCTGTAGGAATTGGGGTGTTCGCTTACCCTCATCCGGCTCACAACATTTTCGGGTTATCGGAGCTGATTGGATATCAGGCACCGCTCGCTTTCGCCCTCGCCTGGCGGCACGACCCACGCGCGAAAGCTCCCGTGGCGCTCTCGTGGATCTTCTTTTTACTGATATGGGGCGCAATCGCATTAAACTTAAGCCCATTTTTTGCACCGGTTTGGGCTTACGTGCGGCCGGTTCATGGGCTTGCGCAACGAACCCTTTTTGCTGCGTGGTTCGGCTGGTGCGCCGTAACTGGAATATTACTTTTTAAACGAAGCTGGCAGAGCTCCGCTCCTTGAAATGCGGCGTTAGCTATTGTGAAAATGTCTGTCGCAATTTTGGCGATGCTGTTACTGGCCGACTCCGTGCGGTGCGCCGATGCCGACCGCAAGCCAATCGATGATGAAGCATTGCATGGCTACATGGTCGGAGAGTATGACCTTATCGGGCGCAAGTCTGATTCGACAGAGACTTACAGCGGACATGTCACATTTCGGGACGAGAACGGAGTTCTACAAGTGACCCGAAACGTTGAAGGCACGATTGAAAAATGCGTCGCCCGATTTGATACGGTCGCGGGTACCGATCGTATTCCGGTGTTGCGGATGCGCTTTTATTTCGACGGGAAGGAATATGATGCCACTTACCGCTGGCAATCTGATCCGGACAATTACCCACGATTTACCGGCTACCTCTATCTTTCCGGCACCAAATCGCCTGGTCTCGAAGCGCTTTTTCCAATCCATAAATGAACCGCAGGGGATGTGAAGAGTTCTTTGATTTAACGCGTAGGTTTCTCATGTTAAATGGCGATGAACAGCGAGCAGATAGCTGTGATTTTGAAGTCTTTCGACGCGCCGGATGAAGTGCGCGTGATGCAGAAAGGGAAATTTGAGTTGGTTCACCTCGGCGGAATGACAATTGGTCGCGCCACCTACGAGCCAGGATGGAAGTGGAGTGAACACGTCGGCCCCGGCCTAGGTGCAACGCAGTGTCATGTTGAACATGTCGGACTCGTTCTTTCCGGAACTGCAACTGTTGCGTTCGATGATGGTCGTGTAATCGAGCTTCACGCAGGCCAAATGTTTTACGTTCCGCCCGTGCCGCATGACAGCTGGGTAGTTGGCAATGAACCGTACGTTTCGTTGCACTTTCTCGGAGCCGAAAAGTACGCGACCGAAAGCCGTTGAAACGGCTTATGCCGCTCCCGTAGAATATTCACCGGGCTGAAGCCCGGTGTTAATCAAGCGCGAGCACCGCTCCGCTGATCTGCGACACTGACGCGTCAATCTCATTAACACCGGGTTTTAAGCCGGTGTCACAAACCCGTGAGGCATCAAAGCTGTTTCAACAGCTTTATGGGTCTTAGAATTTCTGTTCCGGTGCGGGTCTCGACTGGGCTCGACGGACCGAGGGCTTTGTTCTAAAACCGATGCATGAACAAGTTGGTTCCTTTACTTTTGCTCGCGGTGTTGACGCCATTTTGTGCGCGAGGACAGCAAGCCGGCGGCACACTCACGGGCGCGCTTGCCAGCCAAGGACTTGCCGGCGCGAAGCTGGAGCGACGCTACGGCAATCATCTGTTACTTCCGGTTTCCATAAATAATCGGCGCGGCATGCTGATGATCGACACCGGATCGCCCATCACCCTCATCGATCGCAACAGCGTGAATACGTTCGGTCTCACGGTGGAAAAAACTGACTCAAGTGTCGGCGGTTTGTTCGGTCGCGCCTGGGAACGTTACGGGATGAGCAAAGTGAAAAGCATTGCGATGGGCAATTGCATGGTGACAAACGTTCCTGTGGCAATCGCAGATCTGTCCGGCATGAATCCGGAGCACAACGCTGCCTCGACCGGGTCGCATCTCTCAGATTCCAAGACGATGGCGCATGTGAACGGGGCGCTCGGCGCGCGGGAAATGGTTAAGTTTGGCATGATCATCGATTGCACCCGGCAGATGCTTTACATCAATCCCAACGGCGCTAGCTCCGCCGTGAGCCAGAGTCTGGCGGGTTTTCTAGCCGGTCACGGTTTTACCAGAATTCCGATGCGGCTTAACGCGAATAACCACTTCGATGTTGAAGGTGCGCTGAACGGACACCAAACCCGGCTTATCATTGACACCGGCTCGGCAAACACGCTGATCGATACTCAAGTCGCGGTGAAATCTGGAACGGGCGTGACCGCGCTCGCCGGCTACGGCGCGGGAGGCGCGGGGAACCTGGTGGAAGGCGTGAATCGCACCGGTGTGAAGGAGTTGGCGATCGGAAATTTCAAGTTGGCAAATGCTGAAGTAGTTGTGGCGCACGTATCGGGCGACATCCTGCTCTCGAAATCAACAGCGGAAACCAACGCGGGTGTGTTAGGACAGGATTATCTGGCGACAAATTTCGCGGTGATAGACATGGGGGGCAAAGCGCTTTACCTGCGTCACCCCGATTCGCGCTGAGTGCGATTTGCCTGTGGCCACCGCCTGCGGCCGGTCGAATTCGTAGAGAAGTCCTCCGCCGCCGCATTGGCATACACGTGATAGGCGCGCACGGAGTGCACGCCCTACCTTCAACAGCGCAGCGCTGGCGAGCACATTTCCTAACGATATGATTTACCGTTTTACTAGTTTCGGAACAGTCGCCTTTGCCAGGCTGGTGAACGCCGCGACCGCGGTGTTCGCAGCGGAGTCGCCGAGGCGCAACAGACCGATATCCAATCCGAGATTTTTACCGCGCAAACAAATCGCCTTTAGCTTCAGATTCTCGCGGCCGCGCAATGCGATCTTTGGCATCAGGGCTGCGGCTCGCGATGGACCGAGCGAGCGAAGAAGCGTTTCGATCGCGTTGATCTCGGCAATAACATGCGGGCGGACCTGATGCGTCCGGCAAATTTCATCCGACATTCTGCGCATCACAAAGCTGTCGGGCAATTGAAGGAGGCGTTGCTGGTGTAATTTCGCAAAATCGACGGTGCGCCGGTTTGCCCATGGGTGGTTCTGCGCCACTATCAGCGCAAATTCATCCGTGCAAAGACGCTCGTAACGAAGATTCGGAGAATGGCGGGTCAAAAAACCCAAGCCAACATCCATGCGACCTTCTTCGAGTGCCGTCTCAATCTCAGTGGAGGAGATTTCTTCCACGGTGACGCTGATTGCCGGATGATCGGCAACAAAAATGCCGAGGAGTTGCGGGACCAGCGGCACATTCAGCACGGGAATAACGCCCAATCGCAATGCGCCCCGTAATTCACCCGGTTCGCCGTTCAGTTCGTGGAGAAGATTCTCCAACTGATGAAGGAGCGCCCGGGCGTGCTCCTGGAAAATTAAACCGCGCGGCGTGAGCAAGATCCGTTTCCCGCGGCGCTGGAAAAGAGCGACGCGAAGACCGACTTCCAAATCCCGCATTTGCTGCGAAACACTCGGTTGCGAAATTCCAAGCCGATCAGCCGCACGGCTAAAGCTTCCCGCTTCGGCAACCGCAAGAAAATACCGGAGATGGCGAATGTCCAACGGCTCAGACATGAGAAAGGCAATATTGTTCAGTGGATGTGCGAAATGCAATCAAGAGCTTGACCCCGAAAACGTTCGGGGTTGATTGCGGGCGCGGACTCTGCTTGTATAGGCAAAACTTATCGCGCTATTTCCAAAACCTTCGGAGACTACGATGAGCTCGAAGCTTTTCCCCATTGCCATCATGTTGTTGAGCCTTCTGGTGGCAGGCTGTAACAAGAAGTCCGGCTCGACAGTTCGGAATTCGAACAAAGTTCGCGTCGGTTACATCGGGCTGACCTGCGAAGCCCCAATCTACGCCGCTTACGAAAAAGGATTCTTCAAAGAAGAAGGATTGGAGCCTGAGCTCGTGAAGTGCAACTGGTCAACTTACAAAGATGCACTGGCCCTTGGCAGCTACGACATCACTCATCACCTCGTGATGTACTTTCTGAAGCCGATCGAGCAGGGCCTGGATGTCAGGTTCCTCGCGGGCATCCACCGCGGATGTTTGCGCGTTCAAGCTGGCGTGAACACGAGCATTCATACGATCCAGGACCTGAAAGGAAAACGAATTGGTGTCCCGGGAATGGGGACGCCGCCATTCGTGTTCGCGAATCGCGTCTTTGGAACTCACGGGGTCGATGCGGGAAAAGATATCACCTGGAAGGTTTATCCGGCTGGTGAATTAGGTTTGGCCATCGACAAAGGGGAAGTGGACGCCGTCGCCGACGCGGAACCAATCGGAAGCCTGTTGATAGCGGAGGGTAAGGTGAGAAACATTGCCGACCAGATCGCGGATGCGCCTTACAAGGACGAATATTGCTGTGAGGTCATCGCGAACGGCAAATGGGTGGATGCGAATCCAGATACCGCTGCCAGAGCAACGCGTGCACTGTTGAAAGGCGCTAAATGGGTCGAAACTAATCCGAAAGCTGCGGCGGTCCTGGCGGTGGAAAAAAAATATCTCGCCTCAACTCCGGAATTGAACACCGTCGCGCTTGCGCGCTTGCGCTATATACCAAGTGTCCAGTTGGCTGAAGAGTCAGTTCACACCGCCGGTCGCGAAATGAAGATCGCGAAGATGCTTTCTCGGGAGACCGATACCGAAGCGCTGGCAAAACGCGCGTTCATGCGTCTTCCAGGAGTCACCGACGAGTGGATCAAGACGCTGGAAGTGGAAAAAATTGCCGGCGCCCAGGTTTCACCGGACGAAGATATTCGCCTAATCGCTGCGTTGATCCAGAAAGACACAGGAGATTCGTGTTGCCGAAGAAAAATGTTCGATCAGCCGGACCAAGATGCGCCGAATCTCGCCGATCCTGATGCGCTGTGTCTTCAGAAAAGCACAGTAGCTGCGCAGAAATAAGCCGAAAGCAAGCGAACAACCTGATAATCGCGATGTCATGTTGAGCAGAGCGAAACATCTCAGTCTATTTCTGCTCAAACGTGGCCGAAAATGATCCGAGATTCTTCGCTTCGCTCAGAATGACATCGCTGAGATCAGTAATTAACGTGAACGCCGCAGCTACCGGCGAACGATCACGATTGCCTTTGCTAATGCAACTGGCTGTTCCGCTCGCGAGCTTTATTACATTCGGAACTCACTGGCTGATCGTATCGAAAGCGCCACCGCTGGAGACGCGTTCTTACATGCTGCTTTTTTGGGAAATCGTCGGCGTCTCAATTGTTCTCGCGATCGCGCAAAGGTTTTGGCCTTCGTTACGCAAATGGATGCGTCACATGTGGCCAATTTTTACAGCTGCCATCCTGTCACTCGGTGTCTGGGACCTGATCACGGCGGGCTTTCACTTGCTTCCGTTGCCCTACTTTCCCGGGCCCGCAGCGGTCTTGCGAAGCTTGATCAGCGATCGCGGGCTTTTGCTCGACAGCACGTGGCACTCGCTCGTTTTGCTCCTGAGTGGCTACACACTTGGTGTAATCGTCGGACTTGTGAGCGGCGTGTGCATTGGCTGGTCGAGTTCGGTGCGTTATTGGGGGATGCCGCTACTCAAAGTCGTGGGCCCGATTCCAGCAACAGCATGGATCCCTATTGCGATGGTCGTCTCGCCTTCGGCAATCATGTCTTCAGCGGGATTGATTGCGCTTGCGGTATGGTTCCCGGTCACAATGCTGACTGCCTCGGGGATTTCCAATACGCGCGCGTCTTATCTTGACGTCGCTCGCACGCTCGGCGCAGGGCGGCTCTATTTAATCTTTCGGGTGGCCATACCAGCCGCAGTTCCAAATATCTTTATCGGATTGTTTATGGGACTGGGGGCCTCATTTCTAACTCTTGTCGTCGCGGAGTCTGTCGGAGTTAAGTCCGGGCTCGGTTGGTATGTTAGTTGGGCCCAAGGCTGGGCTGAGTACGGCAAAGTTTTCGCTGCGCTGATAATTATGGCCGCCTTCTTCTCTACGGTAATGACATTGCTGTTTAAACTCCGCGATCGAGTTCTGGTCTGGCAGAAGGGAACAATCAAGTGGTGATGACGAATGTTGCAGCGGCGTCAGGCGTTCGCGTTCAGGGAATCTGTAAAACTTTTCCAGTACCTGATGCACCGGGCACAAGTCGATTGGCTCTGGGGGACATATCGTTTTCTATCGCCGCAGGCGAGCTGGTTTCATTAGTCGGGCCAAGCGGTTGTGGAAAATCGACATTGCTTCGACTCATTGCCGGGCTGGATGTTCCAGACTCGGGCGAACTGCTCGTCGACAACCAAAAAATTGCCGGACCAAGCGCAGAGCGCGGCCTCGTTTTTCAAGATCCTAATCTCTTCCCCTGGTTGACTGTTCGCCGGAATATCGAGGCCGGCCTCGTTGCGCGCGGCGTGTGGCGCGAAAAACGAGATGAAGTGGGCGAATTCATGCGGTTAGTCGGACTGGAAGGCTTCGCCAACGCCTATCCGCATCACCTTTCCGGTGGAATGGCCCAACGTGTCGCGCTGGCACGTGCACTCATCAATCATCCCAAAGTTCTCCTGCTCGACGAACCTCTTGGCGCACTCGACGCCTTTACCCGCATGCGAATGCAGGACGAAGTACTCCGACTGTGGCAAAACCGTCGCACCACGATGCTCCTCGTTACGCACGATATTGATGAGGCAATCTACATGAGCGATCGCATCCTAATCATGACCCCGACGCCCGGCCGTCTTGATCGGGAGATCGATGTCAATCTGGAGCGTCCACGCGATCGCACCGGCGATTCGTTCCTGCGCTTCCGTAGCGAGATTCTCCAACATCTGCATTTCGCCGGTAATGCCGCCACCGCGCCGGCGTGAGAGAAAGCGCAGGGAGCGAGGCGAAATTACCGAAAACAAGAGGGACGGGGGCGCCCGCTTGGAAAAGTAACAGAAATGTCTCTTTTAAGCCTGCAAATTCGTTTGAAAGGTAAAGGGGAAGATAACAGGTATGGAACCGATGTATCCCGAACAGAGCAGCCCAGCGTTGAACGCCGAGCACGACCACTACGAGGTGCGTCCGCGCAAGGAAAGAGATGGCTTTGATCTGATCAGTAAATTGTTTCGATACGGACCGATCTGGTATGCGGGACCCGACGCGATCCGCAAGGCGATCGCTTATGCAAAGTACCGCTCCCATTTTCGGTCGCAGCGAGCAATTATCCGCATATTGGACGACTCCGGCGCTGTGGTCCAGACGCACGGATAAAGCGGGGTTTCAATCCAACTGAGTACCTGCAATACGGTCGACGGTTTCGTAATTCGCACGCGGTTTTTTGGCGTGTGTTTTCAAAACTCCTCGCATAGCTTCGCGATGTCAGGAAGGGAATCAGGATGCGAAACCGGATCATCTTCTTCAGTGCTATCGCACTGACGGTCACAACCCAATCAATCTCAGTCGCGGCTTCCGACCCGGAATGGGATCGAACGGTTTTACCGCGTCCACCACAGCCATTTCAAGGAGTGACAAAACGGACGCTCGAAGGATCCGTACCGTCCTTCACTCAACCGGTTAGGCCGCCACCAGGTGCGCCGAACATTCTGCTCGTGTTGATCGATGACGCCGGTTTCGGAAATCCCTCCACTTTCGGCGGACCCGTTGCTACGCCGACGTTCGACAGACTCGCGGCTGATGGACTGCGTTACAATCGGTTCCACGTCACAGCACTTTGCTCGCCCACGCGCGCCGCGTTGTTATCAGGACGGAACCACCATGCGATGGGATTCGGATCGATTGCTGAAGTGCCCGGCGGTTGGCCCGGGTACAACACAAATTGGCCGACCAGTGCGGCGTCGATCGCGAAGATCCTTCAACTCAATGGCTACAACACCGCTGCGATCGGCAAGTGGCACCTCACACCCGACAACCAACAAGGACCAGCCGGTCCGTTTGATCGTTGGCCCAATGCGCTCGGCTTCGATTATTTCTGGGGTTTTCTCGGCGGCGAAACCGGCCAGTTCGACCCGGTGTTGACTGAGAACAACACGATCATCGGAGTGCCGACAGACAAAAATTTCTATTTTAACGACGCAATGGTCGAGCATTCGATCAATTGGATCCGGGGCCAGAAAGCGCAGGCCCCTGACAAACCGTTCTTCCTGTATTTCTCAACCGGCGCGACGCATGCGCCGCATCAGGTGCCGAAGCAATGGAGCGATAAATATAAGGGCAAGTTCGATCAGGGCTGGGACGCGTTGCGCGAACAAACGTTCACACGTCAGAAGCAACTCGGCGTGATTCCGCAAAACGCGAAACTTACGCCGCGCGACCCGGCATTCCCGGCGTGGGATACTGTCCCGCCCGAAGTAAAAAAATTGTATGCGCACCAGATGGAAGTCTATGCAGGCTACCAGGAAAACGCGGATAACGCTGTCGGTCGCGTGGTGAAAGCGATCGAGGACATCGGCCTCGCTGACAACACACTGATTATTTACATCTTCGGCGACAACGGCGCGAGCATGGAAGGCACCGAGACCGGAACGTTCAATGAAATGACCACGCTCAACGGCGTCCCGCTTACAGCCGATCAACAGTTGAAAGCGATCAAAGCTTATGGTGGCCTCGAAAAATGGGGCGGCCCCGACATGGCGCCGCATTACGCAGCCGCATGGGCATGGGCCGGCAACACGCCCTTTCAATGGGGCAAACAAGTCGCATCACATCTCGGCGGTATTCGTAATCCGATGGTAATCGCGTGGCCAAAACGCATTAAAGACAAAGGCGGTGTGCGCAGTCAGTTCACCCATTGCACTGATGTTGCTCCAACAATTCTCGAAGCCGCTGGCCTGCCTGCGCCAAGTCAAGTCAATGGCGTGCCGCAAATGCCGATGCACGGCATAAGTTTCGCATTCACGTTCGATGACGCCAAAGCACCCTCCCGGCATACGCAACAGTATTTTGAGATCTTGGGAAACCGCGCGATGTACAAGGATGGCTGGCTCGCGTGCTGGCGATTGGACCGGATCCCATGGAAGATCGATCCCGAAACACTCGCCCGATTCGCACCTGGCAAGTGGAATCCCGATCAAGACAAATGCGAGTTGTACAATCTTGACGAAGATTTCTCGCAAGCCGACAACATTGCAGACAAGTATCCTGACAAAGTACGCGAGCTGACCGCGCTGTTTTGGTCGGAGGTCGACAAATATCAGGTGCTGCCGTTACTCGGCGAGATGGCTTCGGTGTGGGGTTTCCCAAAAGGTTTACCGGACCAGACGAAATTCGTTTACCAAAACGGAACCGAAAACATTTCTTCCGGCATGATTCCGCCGATCTACAATCGTTCCTACAGCATCAGCGCTGATATCGACAATCCCGGTGGGTACGGTGTGGTTGGACTGCGCCCCGGGGTAGCGGGGGTGATCGTTGCTGAATCCAGTTT
>JBLMXH010000107.1:0-4240 GCA_050257685.1 Nitrospirota bacterium | reverse complement strand
GCTACGGGACTGTCACTGGAAAAGTCGACTGGATCAGTCCATCGGCAGTTACCAGCACTGAAGGGTCGCATTTCGTTGCATTCGGATCACTAGATCGTTATGAAATCTCTTCACGAGCAGGAAACGCTCTGCCTCTCCGCGTTGGAATGAAGGGAAACGCGCACATCATAGTCGGTGGCCGGACATTGATTGAATATGCATTCGAGCCGATCCGGCAATTGCGCGAAAGCATAAAGCAATAATCACCGATGCAGGCGCGGCCATCCAAGTTAAGGCTCGAAGACCTAACGACAAGCAATGACGCCATGGCGCGTTGTCTTCAGTTGGCTGGACTCGCCGCGAGATCCGACGTTCCAGTCGTACTTCTCGGAGAGACTGGCACGGGCAAAACGTTGCTTGCCCAGGCCATCCATAATTCATCAAAGCGGGCAAATGGACCATTCATTTCGTTTAATGCCGCGGCAATCAGCGACACACTGCTCGAGAGTCAGCTGTTTGGACACGAACGCGGAGCATTCACCGGCGCACAACAAACGATGAAAGGAAAGTTTGAACTCGCGGATAAGGGTACGCTTTTTTTAGATGAAATTTCCGAGATGAGTCCCCTGGCCCAGGTAAAAGTCCTGCGCGTTCTGGAGTATGGCGAATTTGAGCGCCTGGGCTCTGAACGGATGCTCACTTCGAACGCGCGAATCATCTGCGCGGCGAATTGTTCATTGCGGGAACGGGTGCGGCTGGGAAAACTTCGTGAGGACCTGTATCAGCGCCTCAACGGACTTACGCTGCTGATTCCTCCGCTTCGAGAACGACTGGAGGAACTGCCTGCGTTGATTGCCACGGAATTGCAAGCTGCCGCATCTAAAGAAGGCAAACGCATCACTGCTATTCATCCCGAAGCGATGGAAAAGCTGCTTCGTCACGATTGGCCCGGTAATTTGCGCGAGTTGAGTCACACGGTGCGCACTATGGCGCTCTTTTGCAACGATTCTGTAATTCTTGCTGAGCATGTTGAGTTTCCCTCGGACCTCAAACCCGATCGTGCGCCATCAGGAACCGAAAACGCAGTGCCTTTTTCCGCGGGCAATCATCAGGACACCGACGCAGTTATTGATCTCTCGCTCGAAGGCGCGATGCAAAAGCACGTTCGATTCGTTTATAATCAAGCGAATCGGAACCAGCGACGCGCGGCGCGTTTGCTTGGTATTTCTCGCTCGACCCTCGCCCGGTATCTCCGCGAAGTGCCCAAAAATAAGGCACCATTGGTCTAAATCTGAGGCCAGTCGGCCTCAGAATGAATTGGGATTTGCTTCCCGCGAAGCGGCCATTTCGGCGCTTGGACAAATAGTTATCTGTATAAATGCCTCTTGTTAGCTAACTAAGCCATCGGGGGGCACTGCTTTTGTTGGCCCGCTGCGAAGTTGGCACGAATCTTGGTATACCAGAGAGACAAGGTGAATACATCGAAGACAAAAAAGAATGCGCCCGCCGCAGAATCGGGAAGTAAGAGGCGCAAGCGCAACAAAGATAAGTTGATTCGCCTCAACGACCTGATTCCAGAAAAGGACGTTAAGGGAGGGCACCAAGTGCTCTTCGGTACCAGTGACACAACACAAACAAACAACCCAAAAAACAGCTAGGAAAAACACAAATGGCCCAGAGAAAAGAAAGCAAAACAAAAGTTAAAGTCCGGGATCTGAAACCAAAAAAAGATGCCAGGGGTGGCGTAATGGTTGACGTTAGCAACCAGACGCACCAACAGAGTCACAGCGTTCAAGGCCGCAGCACCCAAAAAGGCCACAGCGTAGATAGGTTTATTTAGTGCGAAGGACCGCATGACGGTTCGATCCCGCAATGCGGCTTTTATGTTTTGTCTCTCGGTTTTTTTGATCAAGAAATACCGAGCCCCGCACCAGAACAGGTTTCGCTGGCGGCTGTTCCTCCCCAGAACAACCCCCTAATCTCACCGCTTCTTGATCAAAAAATGACCGCCCCCCACACCCGAGCAGGTATGAGAGGCGGCTGTTCCCCCCAGAACAATTTTCAAAAACTTCGACGGTACTAAACGAGCTTCCGGCGAATAGCAACAAATTTCGCTCGTCTTGGATATCGTGATTGTCAGTTATTCATGCCGAAAAATGGTTCGGCGGGTCAACCTTCCGGCGGCCTAACGAATCGTTCAGAGTGACGTGGTTTGCATGAGGACCGGGTAGCACTGTCTCCGACCAGCGCAATTTTCTGCGCCGCGGATGTCCTCGCTACTCGTGCTCAGCCAACATCGGATGAGAGTGGGGTGCCCACCGGACTCGCACCCGGTGCCGATCTCTCAATTGGGGTTGGAGTTCCTCCGGAGTCGGAGTCGGTGTCGTGTCAGCCCGGGAGTGACTGCCGTGTTTGCCTCCCGCTGAATTTCGTGACTGTGTGCGTGCCTGCTGCGCGCTTTGCTGCCCATGTTTATGGGACTTGGCGCCCTGCTTGGTTGGATGATGACCGGCACGCGGCCCGTGTCGCATCGACGGTGGTTTGGTATGCAACGATCTTAGTTGCGGCGGTTTAACGTCGATGCCGGTCTTGCTGCCATTGCTACGGCTGGTGGCCCACGCCAGTGCGAAATTTGACACCAGGATTAACGCTGCCGCCGCTATTCTCGCCACCCAGATCGCCATCCCTGCGATTCTGCCTGTATTTCTGTTTTTCCTATTTGGGTTCATACATTCCCTCGCTCGTATTATGAAAATCGCACCGGACAGACCTTTCACGTTTCAAAGACGAAACAGCCGGCTGATCGATATGTGCTAACCCTCTTGTCGTTTGTATTGCCAGACAGAGTCGCTGCTTTACAAAATGACAATGGTGTCGGGTTACGAACCAACTTCGAGACGGCCGATTGCGGCAGGATTCCGGCAGACTGCAAGCGCTAGTACGCGATTCTGCGTGCGCCACGGAATTCATCCAGATGCGATTTCGTATTTGTCGATCGTAGCGGCGCTGATCGCCGCAATTTGTTTTTGGAAATCCGGCGCGAGACGTTGGCTACTCATCATCGCTCCGCTCTTCTGCTATTTGCGGCTTTGGTTCAACATGCTTGACGGCTTGGTCGCATTCGCGGCAGGCAAAGCAAGCCGGCGTGGTGAAATCCTGAACGATCTGCCCGATCGCATTTCCGACATCATGATTTTCGTAGGCGTTGCGCACAGCGGATTGATGCATCCGTTGATTGGATATTGGGCGGCAATTTTCGCCGTGCTCGCCTCATATGTTGGTCTGTTCGGACAAGCGCTCGCCATTCAACGCCAGTTTGGAGGAGTTATGTCGAAGCCCTGGCGCATGGTCGCGCTCAACATCGGCGCATGGCTCACGTTTTTTCTGCAGCCACATTCACCCGCGACATTCACGATTTTCGATTGGACGTGTCTGGTCATCATCGCCGGGTGTGTTGAAACAATCGTTGTTCGCTTGAAACGCATTATGGCCGCGCTGCAAGATAAGGAGTGATGTCGCCGCAGATCGCGCTGCACGATCCTATTCTTCGCGCTTATTTCTTGATCGTTTTGCTGTGCCTGGCCATCGCTGGCGCGGTGCTCGGTTTTCTGCATTTCGTTTTGAAAAAGGAAACTGCGCTGATGTTCCTGACGTATCGCTCCTGGATTCTCATCGCAGGTATCGGGTTCATAGTTGTTTTTCTGGGACGCATTCCGACGATCGTCGGCGCCACGTTTGTTGCCATTTACGCTTTCAAGGAATTTGCATACGCATCGGGATTGTATCGTGACCGTTGGATGACCGGGGCGGTTTATCTGGGAATCGTCACTGTCGGGATTGCCTCGGTGATTCCGAATCCGCGGGGCGAAGAACCTGGCACGGGTTGGCACGGATTGTTTGTCGCTGTGCCGGGGTTGGCAATCGCTTTAATCCTGCTCATTCCGATTCTGCGCAATCGCGCCCGCGGCGAACTGCGACGCATATCGCTCGCCGTTATCGGTTTTGTGTACATCGGCTGGATGTTCGGTCACCTCGGATTCATGGCGAATGCCCGCGACGCCTACGGTTTCATTTGTTACATGATTTTCGCGACCGCACTGACTGATGTCGCAGCGTTTACCTTCGGAAAAATTTTCGGCCGCCACCCCTTGCGCAGTGAAATCAGCCCGAACAAGACATGGGAAGGAGCGTTTGGAGCTCTCGGCGTCGCGATGATTCTGCCTTGGCTGCTTCGGTTCTCGTTTCCATTCTTTGGCCCCTG
>JBLMXH010000106.1:0-12010 GCA_050257685.1 Nitrospirota bacterium | reverse complement strand
TGCGACTGGGAACGTGGAGTTTGCGGAACACCGAGTGCAGATGCTTTTTGACTGTCTGCAAACTCAGACAGGCGTTTTCAGCGATCTCTTTGTTGCTACGTCCTTCGCAGGCGAGTTGGGCAACCTCTCTTTCCCGCCGTGTAAGCCGCGCGAAAGCCGGCAAGCGGAAGATTTGCGGCTGCCGAAAAACAGTTCCATTGCGGCAGAGATCCTCGCAGGCGATGAGAAAATGCGGTCGTGCAACCCTCGCAGATTTGACCTGCGCTAATTGGATCGTTGCCCGCAAATTATGCCAATGCGAGTGCTCCACCTGTTTCTCTATGAATTCTGTTTGCCGCCCCGACTCCGTCTGTAATTGTGCGTTCGCCCATCGTTGCTTGAGGAAACGGCATTCATCAACAATCTCCGCGGGAACCGGGGAGTTTGCTTTAGTTCGTTTCGCTTCCTCGGCTCCTTTTTCCCACACTGCGCAAAATTCGCGCGCAGCGGGGTTCTGGTAAACGGGCTTAAGGTCCCAACGCAAAATGATCGTCGGCAGCGGCAAGCGGCGGAGGAATTGTTGAAAATTCATGCGCACCAATCGTTCGCGCTCCAGCGATTCGATCCTGCGAAGCGCAGCCGCGAATTGCGCGTAAAGCTGGCGAACCAATTTCAGTTCTGCTGAGGAAAAGCCGCCCTGCTTGGCGGCGCGCAAAATTGCGATGCTGCAGATGAGTCTCTGACGTTTCCAAAAAAACATCGCGATACCGTGGGAACACTTCTGCGGTGCGATGTAATGGCGATAAAAACCCGATCGCTCAAAACTCTTCTGATCCTGGAAAAGCTCAACCAGGTGCACCAATTTCTTGCCTCGGGTACGGATCGCATAACTGCGGAGCGGCTCCGCCACAAAGAAATCGTCAGGAATCCGCTGAGTCCATTGCGAAATCAGCGGTACGCCGGGGCTCTGCTGAAGTGACAACCCAATGGAGTGATTCGGAATAGACGCGGAAAGCAACTGGTGAACAGCTTTCCAGAATGACCTGACGTCGGTCGCGCGCTGTAATTTGAGCAGAGGTTTCTCCAATGCCGGATTGATGACCGGTTGAGTTTTGCTGTTGGTCCCGGTGTGTCCCCTCACCTGCTCTTCCCTCGCGTGCAGCCGAAGACTACGTGCCCCACAAAAACGGTCAACAATTCGTCCTAGAAAAAGGAAACTTTAGTTCACCTCGAAATCGTCAGGTGATTCACGAAGCTATCGAAACACGAAAACAAAACAGAAAGGAAATAACGTATGAAACTTGAAGTTAATGTACCCGTAAGCGGATTGGACCTGGCGAGCCTGCTCGAAGGTGAACAGGGACTATTCCTTTGCCAAAACAGAGGCCAAAACTACATCACGGTGGCCAAGGCTGGTCACTCGATCGCCTTTGGGCCAACGCCTATTGGGAAGGCCATTCAAGAGCAGCCCGCGATAACCGTGGGGCCAGAACCGTGGTTCGTCACGAAGATCAGCAACTCAACTGAACTGGCTGAATTCCGTGGCAGCCTGTACGGCAGAGAAAGCCGGTAAACTTGGCAGCGGAAAGGCAATAGAAACATGAAACTCGAAATTAATGTGCCCGTGAGCGGGCTTGATCTGGCAAGCATGCTAGAGGGGGAACAAGGTTTGTTCCTCTCTCAAAACAGGGGCCAGAACTACATCACGGTTGCGAAACCTGGTCACCCCATCGTCTTTGGGCCCATGCCAATCGGCCAGGCGGTTCCAGAACAAGGCGCAACTGTTGGACCAGAGCCTTGGTTTGTCACGAAAATCAGTAACTCGACTGACATTGCTGAGTTTCGCGGTGACTTCGGTAAGGAGCGGAGACAAGCCAGAGAAAACCGCTGAACCTTAACTGCCATGCCGTAGCGCGAACGTTCAAACGCAACGGCCTGGCTAAGTTTCGGGAGTAGCGGTCCGGGGGAAGCCGCTACAAAAAACAAAGCCTCGGTGAGACAACTCACCGAGGCTTCTGTTTCGTTAAGGAGTGACGACTTCCTGGTCGTGATACATTGTGGGCGGCTGTCCAACCGCCTTTTTCTCCTATTTCTTCCAGCCGTTGTCGTTTCCGTCTGGGGCGAGAGCCGGCGCCATTTCAGGCGTGAGATCGACCTCTTCCGGAGTGTCGTCCCAGCCAACGTCCATCAATGATTTTTCGTGATGCTCCTTCGCGATGAGCATGTAGAGCGCCGGAACGATGAACAGCGTGAAGATTGTGCCGATAGTCAACCCGCCGACGAGAACAAGACCGATTGAGTTTCTCGCAGCGGCACCGGCGCCAGTGACCAGTGTAAGTGGGAAGTGACCGGCAACGGTCGCGACGGTCGTCATCAAAATCGGGCGCAATCGAATGCGCGCGGCTTGTGCCACAGCGGCGAGTTTTGCCATGCCTTTCCGTTGCATTTCGTTTGCGAACTGCACAATGAGAATGCCATTCTTGGAAACGAGACCGACCAGTGTCACCAGGCCTACTTGAGAATAAATGTTGAAGGACGTAGTCCAGCCGTCGGTGAAGAATTTGCCGAATGGCATTTTCAAAAACATGAACACTGCTGCGCCGAATAATGCCAGCGGGACCGACCCGAGCAGGATGATCAAGGGATCGCGGAAACTGTTAAACTGCGCCGCCAGAACAAGGAAAATCAGGAGAACAGCGAGCAGAAAGACTCCGAGAAAAGTGTTTCCTTCGTGCCTTAGTTGACGCGAGCCGCCCGTATAATCGATCACATACCCTGGCGGCAAAACGCGGTGTGCCTCATCCTCCAGGAATTTGAGTGTGGCATCGACTGAACCGGCCGGGACACCGCTGATGGTGACTGCATTCAGCTGCTGCATCCGATTAAGCGATCGTGCGACAGTTTTATGCTCGATGTGCGCGATCGTGTTCAACGGGATCAACTGATTGTTGGGCCCGCTTACGTAGATTTGGTTTAATTGTTCGGGGTTCAGCCGGTCCACACGCTTGATCTGAGGGATGACTTTGTAGCTAAGACCTTCCATGTTGAACCAGTTGACGTAATTTCCGCCAACGCTGGCAGAGAGATCGGCGCCGATCCTCTGCATATCGAGCCCCATGGTCGAAACTTTGTCATGGTCGATAACGATCCGTGCCTGAGGCTGGTCGATTTTCGTGTCGATATCGCCGAACTGAAATACGTGCGCCTGCATAGCTTTCTGGAAAATGTCCTTCGCGAATTCCAGGATCCGCTCCTGGTCTGCGGTCGACGCGATGATAAAGCTGACCGGGAAATTGTCCGAACCGGGAAGGGCTTCCGGCATTATCGGAAACATTTGAATCGCCGGAATGGCAGCTAATTTCTGCTGCACAATGGGCAAGTAGTCTTTCGTCGGCGTTTTGCGCACACCCCATGGTTTCAACACCATTCCCCCAAACCCGCTACTTGGATTCGTAATCTGGAAGGTGAAACGCGTATCGGGAATATCGTGAAATATTTTGCCGGCGGCATCGGCATATCGAATCGTGTCGTCGATAGTGGCATTGGCCGGCGCAGTAATGACGCCAAAGATCACGCCCTGATCTTCCTTCGGCGCCAGTTCTTTCGTCGCTACCTTCGGAATCGCGAGAAACATCAAACCCGCGAGCACCGCGATCCCGGCCCAAACAATGTAGACAGCAGGTCGCGCCTGCAATGTGCGGTCCAGATGGTTCCCATACCAATCCCGAAGACGATCAAATGTGCGATCGACCCATCCTTTGAAGCCGTGCTCGACATGATGCGGAGGCAACAGATGTGCCGACATCATCGGTGAAAGAACGAGCGCGACGACACCCGAAATGAAAACTGCGCCCGCCAGTGTGAGTGCGAATTCGCGGAACAAGGCGCCGGTTAGTCCGCCCTGCAAAGCGATGGGAGTGTAAACGGCCGCCAGCGTGATTGTCATCGCGATAATTGGACCGATCAGTTCTCGCGCGCCGAGCAGCGCTGCCTGCATGCGCGATTGTCCCTCCGTGATATGGCGTTCGATGTTTTCCACCACCACAATCGCGTCATCAACCACCAATCCGACTGAAAGCACGATGGCAAGAAGCGTCAGCAGGTTCAGACTGAACCCGAACAGCTGCATTAAAAACAGAGCGCCGATCAGCGAGATCGGAATTGCGACAATCGGGACGATGACGGATCGGACCGATCCAAGGAACAAAAAGATGACGACCATCACGATAAGCAGCGTGTCGATCAGCGTCTTAACGACCTCGTGAATCGCATCGTTGATATACGCGGTGGCGTCGTACGCCATCTCCGCTTTCATACCGGTTGGCAACTCCTTCTTGATTTGATCAAGCTCGGTGCGAACGCGCTTGATAACATCGAGTGAGTTGGCGTTTGGCAGCACCCAAATGCCCATGAAAACAGCCTTTTGTCCGGAGAACCTCACTTCGGTGTTATAGTCCTCTGCCCCGAGCACGACATCGGCAATGTCCCCCAGCCTAACGAGCGTGTTCTTGTCCTGGCGGACAACGAGTTGCTTGAACTGGTCCGCCGTGTGCAGATCCGTGTTGGCCGTCAGGTTTACCTGCAGAAGCGAGCCTTTGGTGTTACCAACGGCAGCAAGGAAATTGTTTTTCGTCAATGCCTCGCGAACCTGCGACGGACTGATATTCAACGCGGCCATCCGGTCCGGCTTCATCCAGATGCGCATCGCGAACGTGCGCCCGCCAAGGATATCCGCCTTTTGGACGCCGCCCACTGCGGTAAGCCGTGGCTGAACAAGTCGTACCAGATAATCCGTGACCTCGTTAGGCTGAAGGATGTCCGAAGTGAAACTCAAGTAGGCAGAAGCAAATTGCGAATCTGCGGACTGAATGGCGATCACCGGAATCTGTGATTCCGGCGGCAGATTATTCCTGATCGCGTCCACTCTCGAGCTGATATCCGAAAGAGCCTTATTCGCGTCGTAGTTAAGCTTCAATCGCGCGGTAATCGTCGACAGGCTCTGAGTGCTTTGTGATTGAATATAATCGATCCCATCCGCAGCGGCGATGGCTCGCTCAATCGGTGTGGTGATAAAGCCGCGCACTAACTCAGCATCAGCACCAACGTAAACCGTAGTGACCGTGATCGCCGCGATATCGCTGCGCGGATACTGCCGAACATTCAACGTTTTCATCGCCTGCAGTCCAGCGATGAGGATCACGAAGCTGACTACAATCGCCAGTACCGGACGTTTTATGAAAAGATCTGTAAACGACGATTTCATTTAATCAGTAGCGTCATTGTGAGCGGAGCGAAGCGGAGTCGAAGAATTCCGCGATCCACCCAACAGTCCCGGATCCTCGAGGTCGCTCGGGATAACACCGAATCAGATTTGCTTCGGATTTTGACATTCGTGCTTCGGATTTTCCCAATCACGTGTCTGCCGGTTTCGGATTCAACTCTGGCTTCGGCGCAAGATCATTGTTCACGGTCACGGCCATTCCGTTGCGCAACTTAAAAACGCCGGTGCTAACGACTGTTTGGCCGGGTTTCAATCCCTGGGTGACTGCAACAAAATCGCCACGTGCTTCTCCGATCCGCACAAACTGCTGACGAAGCACCTCTGATTCCTTCCCACTCTTCTGGTCCTTCTGTTTCTCGATTACGAAAACCGAATCGCCGTACGGCGCATACGACACGGCCGATCCGGGAATTACGATCGTCTTCTTTGTGTCCGCCAAATCAACTTCCACCTTTGCGAACATGCCGGGATGCAACGCGTGATCGGGATTCTCCAACGTCGCCTGCAAGGGTACGTTGCGCGTGACCGGGTCCACCATGGAATTAATTGCAGTAAGTTTCCCTTTGAACTGGCGGCCAGGGAACGCGTCTGAGCGCACCGTCACATCCAGACCTTTCGACAATTTGGAGAGATATTGTTCAGGCAACGCAAAATCGACGTAAACGGGATTGAGGGCGGTGAGCGCGACGACCTGCTGACCTGCGTTCATCATTTGGCCAACGTTGACCTGCCGAATACCAAGCTGTCCGTCGAACGGCGCGATGATTGACTTTTTTGCGATGTTGGAACGCATCTGATCGACCACTGCGTTGAGTCGCGTGAATTTTGACTGGGCAGAATCGAACTCGGCGCCTGAAACGACCTTTTTTATGGCAAGATCACGGGCGCGTTCGAGATCTGTCTTTGCCAGCTGCGCGTCAGCTTCCGCAGAGCGCAAAAGTGCTTCCTCTTGTGACGCATCGAGTTTCATGAGCACCTCGCCCTTTTTGGCCTCGGCGCCATTTTCGAAATTGATTTCGCTCACGATGCCGGCGAGCTCCGTGGAAACAACTGCACCCTGGACGGGGCTGACCGATCCCACAGCTGTCAGCCGCGGAGCCCAATCTTCCTCTTTCACCGACGCGCTCGTAACCGTAGTAGGTGGCATCGTCCGTGGCATGCTCATCATCTTGCCGATTTGCAGAAATTTGATCCCAACAACAAAAACGACGATCGCGATGAGCAGAGCTATTGCGATAACGACGCTTTTACGTCGCCGCTTCGGCGGCGGGGACTGCGCCGGGCGATTTGAAACTGGTCTCGCTACATCATGCATAAGTGAGTTCCGCCTCCGGTTTGAACAACAGGCTCCATAACCTGCGGGTCACTTGCAATTGTCGGTCGCGCCGCTCCGTCGCGGTCATTTCCTGTGGACGCAACACATCGAGCATCAACATGCCGCGAGCGACGGCGAAAATTAATTCAGCCAATTCGATCGGCGAAAGACCTCTGGTCGTGTTTTGAGCTTCCGGGGCCCTGCTGATCAGTTCGGTGACACCAGCCATGGCGGTTTCCAAAACGTCGCGCACCAAATCTGCGAGGCGCGGGTTTCGTGAGGCTTCGGCGTATAGATCCACCACGAATGCCGAGACCACTCGTGTCGCCTCTTCGCAACAATGAGCAGTGAACAGGATCTCGAGAGACTCGAGCAATGTCGCTGCCTGTTTAGCCCGCTGCAACACTTCGGAAATTTCCTTCTTGTGCCGGTCGGCCATTGCGGAAATCACTGCCTCTTTGTTTTCAAAATAGCGATAGATCAGCCCCACGCTGATGCCTGCTTCAGCACTGATGTCGTGCATGCTGGTTTGGTGAAAACCACGTTTGGCAAAGCAAATGAGGGCTGCATCCAAGATCTGGGAACGCCGATCTGGAATTGAATCTGTTTGGGGTTGCGACATAAGTTTGGAAGATGAATGAACGTTCATTCATTGTCAAATCCGACCGCAATATCCGTTCGCCTTAAGTAAAACTCACCACTTGCGAATGCTTCGTGCGAATGACCCTAAACCGCCCTATCGTGCCAAGAGCTTCCGCACTGGCCGCAGCGGAACTCCCGCGGTATTCGATCTGCCTCCCATGACGTTCAAGACCTCGTCTGAGAGCCTGCTTGCGGAGTGTGTGAAACAACCGGAACGGGTTGCGCGGCCGGGTCGAACCCAGCGAAGGGATCTGGAGTCGGTTGCCCCACGAATTGGAAGATTGCTGCGATGACGCTCAAAATGCACATGGCATACACTGCTATTTCCATCGCCCCCCGCCCGTTCTCCTGCGAGCCAGCCAGGATTCCGTATAAGGTTTGGTCGCTTTTCATACTTTTAAGACGCCGCGGACTTCCCGCTTTGTCTGTTGGTTGTTGATTGTTCATGATTGCTTTAAAAATTGGATGCAGTGGCCTCGTGAATTGGATTCAAAAAGTAGCGCATGCCTCCGGCTTGCGTGTTTCACGGTTCGCAAGGGGGACGCATGCGCTACTCTTTCACCGTGCTTTCGCTTGAGTTGAAACCGAGCTTAACCCGTGATTTTCCTCCGGACGCGCGATACTTGATCGCTCTCTCCGGAGGCCGCGATTCCGTTGCGCTGCTACATTGGCTCCTCACCCTCGGTTACCAACGACTGATCGTTTGCCATTTGAATCATCGATTACGCGGACGATCGAGCGATGCCGACGCGCGGTTCGTGAAAAGACTGGCCGAGGGCTACAACGCAGAACTTGCAGGGCGGGCGTCGCGCCTGGTCGGGCAGGTGGGCAACCGCAGCGGTCGCCCTACAATGAAGGGATTCAAAATCGAGTTTGAACTCGGCTCTGCAAACATTCCTGCGCTCGCAAAAAAGAAGAAGATGTCGATCGAAACTGCGGCGCGTGAAGCGCGGTACGCCTTCTTTGCTGAAACTGCGCGACGCCGAAACTGCAAAACGATCTTCGTGGCGCATCATGCAGACGATTTGGTCGAAACTTTTCTGATCAATCTGTTTCGTGGCGCCGGAAGCGCCGGTCTTTCTGCGATGCGGGAAATCTCCACGCGGCGAATCGACGACGTCGACCTAACGATTGCGCGGCCATTTCTTACTGTCTGGCGCGAACAGATCGACAATTATGTTCGCGAGCACCGGCTGAAATTTCGCGAGGATGCCTCGAACAAAAATCTGACGCCGCTTCGTAACCGCATTCGACATCGCCTCATTCCGTATCTGGAGAAAATGCTTGGTCGCAACATCCGCCAGAACATCTGGCGAACGGCGATGATTGCCGCGGATGAAGAGAGATGGATCGAAAGCAAGATATGCGATTCGATGCATGCGGATCTTTCCGTCGTAAAGCTTCGCACGTTGCCAACTGCGCTTCAGCGCCGGGCTGTGTTGAAATGGCTGCGGTCGCAAAACATCTCTGACGTTGGATTCGATGCGATCGAACGCGTTCGTTCGCTGGCAGATGGCGACACTCGAATCGCAAAAGTGAATCTTCCGAAGAACCGACATGCCAGACGACGGGCTGGGAAAATTTTCATCGAGTAAGCTGTAGCCGCGTCGCGTGAGACGGGCTGGTCGTCTAGATGGAAATGCCCAAGAGCGTTTCGCACAGCGAAGCGGCTACAAGGCGTGCAAATGTATAAACAAGCTCGGTCATCCCGAGCGGAGCGAGGTACCTCACATCTGATCGAGGATTTGCGAGATCCTTCTCTTTCGCTCAGGATGACAAATAATGAGCTCTGACGTCCGCGTTCGTTTCGCCCCGTCGCCTACGGGGTATTTGCACATCGGCGGAGCGCGGACTGCGCTTTTCAACTGGCTGTTCGCGCGGCATTACGCCGGGAAATTTGTGCTGCGCATCGAAAACACAGACATCAAGCGCAATACTGAGGAAGCCATGGCCGCCATCTACGAAGGGTTGGAATGGCTAGGCCTGAATTGGGATGAAGGGCCGCATGTCGGCGGCGGGTTCGGCCCCTATTTGCAAAGCGAACGGACAGGACTTTACGAGCGTTACCTGAAAAGACTTCAGGATGCCGGTCACATTTTCGAAGACCAGGGTGCGTTACGATTTCGGTCGCCCCGCGAGCACGTGATCGTGGACGATATCGTGTGTGGCAGAATCGATTTCGATCTCAGCAATCCCGCCACCCACCCCGATATGACAATCCGGCGCCCTGATGGCTCGTGGATTTTTCATTTCGTCAACGTGGTCGACGATCTCGAAATGAGAATCTCCCACGTCATCCGCGGCGAGGATCATCTCTCGAACACGCCGAAGCACATCGAGCTTATCCGCGCGTTAGGACAAACGCCGCCGCAATACGCGCACATCCCGCTCATCCTCAACCGAGACGGGACAAAGATGAGCAAGCGCGACGCAGGCGCCCGCGTGGAATATTACATCCGGCGTGGGTTTCTTCCCGCAGCGGTCCGCAATTATCTCTGCCTGCTCGGCTGGTCGCCGAAAGACGACCGTGAGAAGTTAGACATCGGCGAGATCATACGAATTTTTGACGTAAAGAATGTTGGCCGCAGCTCGGCTACATTTGATCCGGACAAATTGCATTGGTTAAACGGCGAATACGCACGCGAGCTCGCTGACGAGGAATTTTACGAATTGGGTGTCGCGAGGCTGAAGTCGAGCGGAGTAAAGCTGGATGATTATCCGGAGCAATACGTCCGCGCCGCGTTGCAAACCTGCAAGGGGAAGATCAACACGTTCGACGAGTTACCGGCTTATTGTGGCTTCTACTTTACTGATAATTTTGATTACGATTCTCAGAGCGCAGCAAAGCATTTCACTCCAGAAAACAAGCCGCGGCTTAAAGCCGTTCGCGATAACTTGAGCTCACTTGAAAAATTCGACGCCGGAGACATCGAAGCTGCACTAAAAGGTACCGCGGCAAAGCTGGGCGTAAAAATTGGCGCGATTGTTCACCCGACGCGGCTCGCCGCAACTGGCAGCCCTGTGGGACCGAGTCTTTATCATTTGCTCGAAGTGCTGGGCAAAGAAAAAGTGCTGTCACGGATTGATCGCGCGCTAGCCACATTCTGACGGGAGCGCACGCTTCCAGCGTGCCGCGTTCGGCATCCTGCCGAACGCGTGGATGTCGCAATTTATGTTCGGCATGATGCCGAACATTGCCCGCTAGAAGCGGGCGCTCCCTTTTACTTCCTCGCCCACGTATCTCTCAAGGTCGCAATACGGTTCCACACTTGCTTGTCGCCCGTTGAGTCAGCATCCAGGGCAAAATAGCCAAGGCGCTCAAATTGATACCGCTCGTCCGGCCGCGCATTCGCAAGCGCGGGTTCACATTTTGCGTTCGTCACTTCCAGAGAATCGGGATTGATGAACGATTTGAAATCGCGCGGTTGCCCTGTTTCGCCGGAGCCTTCAGCGGAGGCGGTATCCGGTTCGGGCACAGTGAAAAGCCGATCATACAATCGGACTTCCGCATCCCGTGCCTGCGTCGCGCTCACCCAATGAATTGTCCCTTTCACTTTTCGCCCAGCAGTCGGTCCACCTGATTTGCTGTCCAGATCGACACTGCATCGCAGCTCGGTCACTTTGCCGGCTTCGTCTTTCACCACTTCCTCGCACCTGATGATGTAGGCATATTTCAGCCTCACTTCGCCGCCCGGGCGGAGTCGAAAATATTTCGGCGGTGGCGTTTCCATGAAATCGTCGCGCTCGATGTAAAGCTCGCGACCGAATGGAATTCTGCGGGTTCCTGCAGCCGGATCCTCGGGATTATTGATCGCCTCGAGTTCTTCGGTTTTTCCTTCCGGATAGTTTGTCAGCACAAGTTTAATCGGTCGCAGCACGACGAGCCGGCGCGTTGCGGTGCGATTGAATTCATCGCGCACCGTGTGCTCAAGCAGTGCCATATCCGTCATGCTCGGATACTTGGTGATCCCGACGTTGTATGCCAGACTGCGCAACGCCGTTGGCGTCACACCGCGCCTACGCAAACCGGAAATAGTCCACATCCGCGGATCGTCCCAACCGTTGACGAGCTTCTCGTTCACAAGTTGGATCAATTTGCGTTTGCTCATCACGGTGTAGGTCAGATTGAACCTGGCGAATTCGTACTGATGCGGGCGCGGTTCGGGAATTTCGAGGGCGTCGAGGATCCAGTTGTAAAGCGGCCGGTGCACTTCGAATTCGAGCGTGCAGATCGAATGCGTGATCCCTTCGATGTAATCGCTGAGCGTATGCGCCCAATCGTACATGGGATAAATGCACCATTTGTCGCCCGTGCGATGATGCGTCGCATGCCGAATCCGGTAAAGCACTGGGTCGCGCAACCAGACATTCGCCGCGTTGACGTCAATCTTTGCCCGCAATGTGCGCGCGCCATCGGGAAACTCGCCCGCTTTCATTCGCGCAAACAGATCGAGACTCTCATCCACCGGGCGGTCGCGAAAACTGCTGGCCCTGCCGAGACGCCGATACTCGTCCGTTTCCTCGCGAGTCATGTCGTCGACGTACGCCTTGCCTTTGCGGATGAGTTCCACGGCATACTGGTAAAATCGATCGAAATAATCCGAGGCATAGAACGGCGAGCCGCCGAGTCGCTTGTCTGCCCAACCGTCGATCAACCAATGCACGTCAGCCATGATTGACCTGACGTATTCCGCTTCCTCTTTCGTGGGATTCGTGTCGTCCATCCGGATGTTGCAGATGCCCCCAAACTCGCGCGCAATCCCGAAGTTAAGACAGATCGATTTTGCATGGCC
>JBLMXH010000105.1:0-24390 GCA_050257685.1 Nitrospirota bacterium | reverse complement strand
CGCGACGGGCTTTGCTCATCTCCTTCAAATCCTTGTATCCCGGAAAAACAATTCGTTGATTTTCCGGCAACGGCTTCCTCCACGTTGGCTGCCGGGTCACATCGCGAACGCGAGCTGCCAGTGATGCATCGTCCAAGGGAGCGCCTCGCGGCTCGAAGCGCGCGAATTTCTTGAATTGGACCGCCGTGCGCGACATCACGAAGCAGTGACGATTATACGCGTCTCGTTTTGTCGCCGACGATTTCCGCAAAGAAGCGTGTCCTTCGTGATATTCGAACACGGTTTGGTTAGCGAAGGCAAAGGTGTCGCGATCGAAACGGAACTCCGATGATGTATCTCCCGCGCGTGCGTATATAATCGCCGCAAACGCACAGAGCCAGAAAGCTCCCACTGATTTGCCCCAGGTCCCAAACATCACTCAAACGTGAGCCGGGGCAGTTACAGTTTTGCCTTCGGAAAAAACGCCCAATCGCCGAAATTTTCGATATCGGTTCTCCAACAATTCGGCGATCGGAATTTGGGAAAGTCGCTCCAGGCTCCGGCGCAACGCTTCACCAAGGTTCGCCGCGGCGGCATCATAATCGCGGTGCGCACCGCCCTCCGGTTCGCGAATAATTTCGTCTACGACCTCCAATTTCAAAAGGTTCTGGGCCGTCAATTTGAGCGCCTCGGCGGCTTCAGCAGCATGTCGGCGGTCCCTCCACAAGATCGCGGAACACGCCTCCGGACTGATGACTGAGTAGTAAGCGTTCTCGAAAATCAATACGTGATCTGCCACGCCGATTCCCAGCGCCCCTCCCGAGCCGCCCTCGCCGATCACGGCGGCGATGACCGGGACGCGCAACTTCATCATCTCACGAAGGTTCACAGCTATTGCTTCTGAAATGTGGCGCTCCTCCGATCCGATCCCCGGGAAGGCACCCGGCGTGTCGATCAGGGAAATCACCGGCATCCCGAATTTTTCACCGAGACGCATCAAGCGCAGCGCTTTGCGGTAACCCTCCGGATGCGCGCACCCGAAATTGCGCATCACGTTCTCCTTGGTATTGCGCCCTTTTTGATGAGTGATAACGATGCAGCGCTGGCGGCCGAGCATCGCCATACCGCACGGCATAGCACGATCATCGGAGAATCGGCGGTCGCCGTGCAATTCCACCCAGTTAGTAAAACAGCGTTGAATGTAATCGAGAGCGAACGGCCTTTGATTATGGCGGGCGATTTGGACCCGCTGCCACGCCGTTAAATTCTCGTAAACGTGACGCCGCGTTTGTCGAAGTTTCGCCTCAAGTTCTCTCACGGCCGAGCCGAGATCGACGTCGTGCTTTGTTGAATGACTCTTCAAATCCTGCAGCCGCCGTTCTAATTCGAAGACCGGTTTTTCAAAATCGAGCGGTTGCCATTCCATGGGATCAGTTAAACGGATACAAAGGTAAAAAAGTTACAAGGTCTAGAAGGTAACGGCGGTGTCTATTCGTCTCCCGATTTAACCTTGTAACTCTTTTAACTTTTTAACTTAGTCAACAATCGTCACAGAGGTGCTTTTGTTTACAAGCGTGCTTAGCTCCTCGAGATCAACGGCCGCCAAACCAAGACCCGTCGGCGGGGGCGGTTGGTCCAGATTGGGGTGCGTTGCATCCGGGACTGCGTACAACGTATAAGCTGGCGCGCCGGATAGCCTGATCCACTTTGTGCTGGCCAGGTACTCCTTGCTCCCCAGGCCCACGCGTTTGCCGCCCTTCCAAGCCATTGTCTCGGCAACTTTCGCGGTGATTTTCGCGGGCTGTTTCTGCGGCAGCTTTGCTTCTTTCACATGGTATTGCTTGAAAAACACGCCGTGGTTCAACAGCACTACCAGGTTCGCTTTGCGCTGAATCACGATCGAAAAATCGGGATGCGAGATGAGCAGTTTGTCGCCAATCCGCAGCATGGTGCCGCTCATGTTGTTCATGCGCATGATCATCTCCGGTGTTGTCTTGAGCTTGCGCGCAATCTTCGCCAGCACGTCGCCCGGCTTTACAATGTATTCGACTTTTTCCGGAGATGGGCGACGCGACAGCAAAATTTCGATGTTTACTTCTCCCAGAATATCCCGGGCTTCGTCGAGGTGTTTCCCATTGGGATATTTTTGGATGAAGGTCACAAGCGCATCCCGCGCTTCGGTGAGTTTTCCATCCTGGCGCAGTTTGACCGCTGCTTCAAATTCGGGCAGGCTGACGTCCACCGCGGGGGGCGGAGTGATTTCCCCCCGCTGCTCCTTCTGCACCGCGATTTCTTCTTTAACGAAGGTGTTGTAACCAAACCAGGCGGCGCCACCAAAGATCGCCAGCGCCAACAGCAGGACAAAAAGCCATTTCATGGACGAACAGGCAAGCGCCTAACGACCAACGCCCAACGCCCAAGTTCCGACTCAGAAGCAGTCCATAGAGCGTTGAGTGTTGGGCCTTGAGCCTTGAGCGTTGTCTGCATCCCGAATTGGGTCCGCTTCTGTGAGCCGCTTTTCGCCAAAGACCTAACTGGTCTCCCCACCGGGAAAGAACCGATGCCAAAGGCGTCCGATTGAAGGCTCTTCCCGATTTGTCCAGGTAAAGTGGCAATCCTGACAGTAAAATTCCTTCGGAATAATTTTCAGCGCGCAAAGCAAGCCAACGAGTGCGGGCGTCAAAAATTTCCGCGTCATCTGCGGGTACTCGATATTTGAAGAGTTGCATTGCGGACAACGAATAAGGGCAGCAGAGATATCCGGATCTGTCGATTCCCACTCGATCATCAGGCTTTGCGCCTTTTCGAAATCGTTGTCCCCCACCATGACCTTGGCGTTCGCCTGCGGCCTGGACATGAAGCCAAACTGTTGTACGGGCGCCTCGTTGTGAACGTCGGCGTTGATTCCTGAATCCTGAAAACGCCGTTTAAGCTGACGCGCTTTGGCGGGCTCATTAAACGTGGCAATGGTCACCATAAGTCTCCTTCATGCGCGGCGGCATACGGCTTTGATCAAACATCAAATCTTCGCTGAGCGCAAGATTTGACGTCTGAGTGATTTGGCGATTCGTCGCTGCAGCGTGCGCCGTCTAAAGAGCCAGTTCCGATCTGGCTCCAGGGTCCTAACCCGCTGAAGGCAGCGAATGCACAGCGGTTAATGCGCCACCGGCGGGAACCAGTGGTAGAGCATCAAATAAACCAGAACTCCTGTGACAGACACATAAAGCCAGATGGGGATGGTCCAGCGCGCGATCCGCTTGTGCCGGTCCCATCTGCGACGAAAGACCGGAACAAGCGTTAAAATGACCAACGGCAGCGTCACAAAAGCCAGCAGAACGTGCGAGGCCAGAATCGGAAAGTAGATTGCTGCGACCCAGCCGGTGTATCCGGAAGATTTTTCGCCAACGCGCGCATGATAAGTCAGGTAGCCAATCAAAAAACAAATAGATGAAGCGAGCGCTATGATCATGCACACCATGTGCCGCCGCCAAGCGCCGCGGCGGATGAAGTACCAACCGATCGAAATAAAAAGGGTACTCACGAGATTAAACGTGGCATTGAGGGCAGGGAGATCGGAGGTTGAAATCACGGTCGAGCGGCTGAACCGTTGAATTAAATGTCATTCCGGGCGAAGTCGAGGCTGCAACGCAGCAGACGAAGTCAGCGAGGCCAGGCTTTCGGTCCCGTGGCACGACTTTGCAGTGGCGTCGAGGGACCCTTCGACTCCTCCCGCGTATGCGGGATCCGCTCGGGATAACCATTACGCTCTGACGATCACGCATGCCCATCGTTATCGAACAACCGCAGGTTGATTATTCCCCGCAGACACCACGATTCCGCCGGAAACGTCGCGTCGTAGCGATTGCAATTCGTTTAACAATTCTCACCGTCATGGTTGCGATCTTCCTTGGCGGTTATTATCTCGCGCGGCGCGGGTTTGGGCGCGAATGGCGGTCCCGCGTCGTGGAAGAGCTGCACAAACGCGGTGTTGAAGCCCAAATCGGACGGCTGACGCTCGATCCGTTCCGGGGTTTGGTCGCGAAAAACGTGAGGATTTTTGATTACAGAAACCGCGAAAATACGCTCGCCCTGATCAGCGAAGTGTCTCTCGATATTAATTACGCCGCGCTCATCCATCATGAACCCTTCCTAAACGCACTGGATGTGCGCGATGCGCAGATCACCTTTCCGATCAAGACGGCCGAAGGAAAAGCTAGTCGCGCGCAACTGACTAACCTCCGCGCGCACATCTATTTCCCGCCCGAACAGATTTACGTCAGTCAGGCGGAAGGAATCTTTTGTGGGATCCGATTGTCAGCACGAGGACAACTGATCAAGCGCGGCGATTACCAGCCGTCGGCATCAATCACACCGGAAGAATGGCAAAAGCGATTAACGCTTGCGCAGCGTGTCGTGGCTGAACTGCAAAAATTCAGTTTCCCCGCAGGACCTCCTTCTTTGCAGTTGAAGTTCAGCGGAGACATTGCACAGCTCGAAAATGCCAGAGTCGAGGCGACATTGCGGGGCGAACGACTACAACGGGGCAGCTACGAAATTGATAATCTCTCGGCCGCGGCTGAATGGAACAATCAGCGACTGGATATCGCGCACTGCGAATGGAGCGACAGCAAGGGAACTTTTGCAGGTCGCGGCGATTGGAATCGAGAAACCAATACCGCGAAATTCCAGATTCACAGCACCCTTAATTTGAAAGGATTTCTCGATGCTTTCGATATTGGTGGAGCGACAGCAGACCTGGAATTTCAATCGCCGCCTCTGCTCGAAGTTACCGGCTCGATAAAACTGAGCAGCGATCAATTTCGACCGGACCTGATCGGACACGCTGCTTTTGGACAGTTCACCTACAAAAAGGTGCCGTTTTCTGACCTGAGCGCGGATTTTTCCTGGGACGGCGAGCGCACTTTTATTCGAGAACTGCGCGTGCGGCATCAGACCGGCCAACTTCGGGCAGATCTCTTCGATGCACCTAAGGATTTCCGGCTAAACATTGAGAGCACGATATCGCCAGAGGCAGTACGCCCGCTCGTTCCGCCACAGACAAACGAGTTTCTGCGGGAATGGCAGTGGCAACGTTCGCCTGCGATTCGGATGGTCATTCGGGGCACCGATCACAACCCCGAAACTTGGCAAGGCGACGGCACAGTTGTATTGGGACGCACCCGGTTTCGTGGAACATGGATGAACGACGCCAATGCCCGGATTCATTTCGCCGACGGCGCGATCAGTTGCGAAGATATTCACGTCACGCGTAACGAAGGCGCCGGTTCCGGCAGTTTCACCTACGATTTCAAAAAACACGAGGTACAGATCTCGAACATCCGCAGCTCGTTGTATCCGGCTGAAGCAATTTTCTGGATCGACCCGAAGACTTCGAAAACTGTTGCGCCGTACAAGTTTCGGCGACCGCCGAACGTCGTAGCCAACGGTGTTTACCAGTTCCGCGGAGGCAAGAACACGCGATTGGAGATCAAGGTCGATGGCGCAACTGGAATGGATTATGTCTTCCTCGGCAAAACGCTGCCATTCGAGCATATCTCGGCGCGGTTGCTCTTCACGAACGAACGCTTGCAAATTAATGACGTCCGCGCGGACCTTCTCGGTGGCACGCTGCGCGGGGCTGCTGATATTTCACTGGCGAAAAGCGATTCCCGTTACCGCGCAAATATTTCAGTAAGCGAAATTAATTTTCCACAGCTCACTGATTTGTACTTCAAGTATAAGACCGCACTGGGGCTGCTACGCGGCTCCTACGAATTCAATGGCGTGGGCAATGATTGGCACACCATGCGAGGCAAAGGAAAAGTTGAAGTCAGCAACGGCGACGTCTTCGCCATACCGATATTTGGACCGCTGTCAGGAATTTTGAACCATATCGTGCCTGGTAGCGGATACAGCATTGCCCACAAAGCAAACGCCGAATTCACCGTCGAGAACGGCATCATCCACACCGAGGATTTCGAAGCCGCCGGTTCCCTTTTCAGCATGCTCGGCAACGGCGACATTCATTTTCTTGAGGACAAACTTGATTTCAATCTGCGGCTGGACATGAAAGGCCCAGGCATAGTGCTGATGCCGATGTACAAACTCTTCGAATACGTCGGCGAAGGAAGCCTAAAGAAACCCGATTGGCACCCGAAAAGATTTTAGGCCGGTCTTGTCATTCTGAGCGAAGCGAAGAATCTCAGATTATCCGCTTCGGAAAAATCAGAGATGTTTCGCTCCGCTCAACATGACAGCTGCCGTGCGCGGCAGCAGGCCAACCGATCACCTCTGCTGCTGGGCGCGCACATGTCCATCCGCGGCGGTTTGAACATGGCCATCGAGCGGGCACGGTCGATTCACTGCACCGCGATGCAAATCTTCGTAAAAAACAATATGCAGTGGTTCGCCAGGCCGCTCACGGGCGAGGAAATCCGCGCTTTTCTTAAACACGTCCAGCGCGGTGAATTGTTCTCGGTGTTCGCACACGCGAATTACCTCATCAACCTCGCGGCGACCAACCCGCAATTCCATGCCAATTCGATTCGCGCACTCACCGAAGAACTGATCAGGGCAGATCAACTTGAACTCCCGTTTCTGGTGTTGCATCCAGGTGCGCACCTTGGCGCCGGCGAAGAAGCCGGTTTGAAGAAGATCGTTGATTCAGTCGACGAGGTGTTTCGAAAAATTCCCAAAGTGAAAACTAAAATCGCACTCGAGATTACGGCCGGTCAGGGTTCATGCATCGGTCATCGATTCGAGCATCTCGCGCACATCATCGCAAACGTGCGTGAGTCGGAGCGCTTGCGCGTGTGCCTGGATACCGCGCATGTGTTCGCCGCCGGTCACGACATCGGCAACGAATCAGGAGTGAGGAAAACGTTTCATGAATTCGATCGCGTTATCGGTCGCAATCGTCTCGTTGCCATTCACGTAAACGATTCGAAGACAGGCCTGGGATCGCGAGTAGATCGACACGAGCACATTGGCAGGGGGCGGATCGGCCTGGACGCTTTCCGCTTTATCATGCAAAGCCCGAGATTCAGCAAAATCCCGAAAGTGCTGGAAACGCCAAAGGATGAAGATTTGCGGGAAGACGTGATGAATCTAAAAACGTTACGAGGATTAGCGAGAAAATGAACGTGATTCGTTGAAAGGTTACATCGTTACAACGGTTCCCTTTGTAACCTTTGTAACTTTTTAACAATTTAACACGGCGAAGCCATCATTTGATCAAGCGGATCGTGAAAGGATATTGATAAAACTTTCCTTCGCCCGCCTTAACCGATGCGATAATGACAAGCACGGTGTTCAGCACCCAAAGCGCTATCAAGATGGGAATCCCGATCAGGAAAATGCAAAGAATCGCGGCGATCGCGTCGTAAATCAGCATCGAGATCTGGAAATTCAACGATTCCTTTCCGTGCGCATCGATCTCAGGCGAGTCACCGCGTTTTATCAACCACACGACTAGCGGGCCTAAAATGTGGCCAAGAAAGTGAAAGAACAATCCAAGCAGTGCGGCGGCGTGGCACAAGACGCACCACGTTCGAACATCAGAAGAAGTAGATGGAGTCGGCGGCGGTTGTGGATCCATGGGTAACCTTTCGCTCAAGGTCCGGCTGCTCGCCAGTAAACAGATAGGGAAAGATATACTACTCTGATTTCACCCGCTCAATGTGCGCGCCGATTTCCTGGAGTTTTTCATCAAGATGCTCGTAACCGCGGTCGATATGATACACACGGCTGACTTCCGTAACGCCATCCGCCTTTAATCCCGCTAACACCAGCGCAGCAGACGCACGCAGATCGCTTGCCATCACCGGCGCGCCGAAAAGACTGTCCACTCCTTGAATCATCGCAGTGGCACCCTCCAAGCGGACCTCAGCTCCCATCCGTTTGAGCTCAGCCACGTGCATATACCGCTGCGGAAAAATGTTGTCAGTAACCGAACTGGTTCCTCGGTTTGTCGCGAGTAACGCGCACATTTGCGCCTGCATGTCGGTCGGGAAACCGGGATATGGTTCCGTTGCGATTTCCAATGCGCTGGCCTCGCCATTGGGCAGGACGGAAATGGAATCGTCTGCGATGTCCACGGCGTAACCGCACTTTGCGAGGGCATCGGTAACCGCACGCACATGTTCCGGCTCCACGCGCTTTACCGTCACTGCATCCCCTGCGATCGCGCCTGCTACGAGAAACGTGCCTGCCTCAATTCGGTCAGGAATAACGCGGTGCTCCGCGCCGTGCAACTCACGCACGCCTTCGATCACGATTCGCTGTGTCCCGGCGCCTTCGATCTTTGCGCCCATTTTGTTGAGAAAATTTACCAGGTCTACGACCTCAGGTTCGCATGCTGCTCCTTCAATAACGGTCACGCCATCGGCCAAAACAGCTGCCATCATTACGTTATCTGTGCCGAGCACAGTGGGACCGAATTTTCCCCTCATTTCGATATGTGCCCCGCTCAATTTGGGCGCAAAAACTTTGATGTCACCGCCTTCAACGCGCACCGCTGAGCCAAGCGCTTCGAAGCCTTTCAAATGCAGATCAATCGGTCGATCCCCAATAACACAACCGCCGGGTAAGGCGACGCTGGCTTCCTTGCAACGACCCAGCAATGGTCCAAGAACACAAACGGACGCGCGCATTTTTCGGACAACATCGTACGGCGCGACGCAGTGGATCTTCTCAGCAGTCACAGTCACGGTGCCGCTGGCGCGTTCCACCTGAGCACCCAGGTGAGCGAGAATTTGGAGCATGTAATTCGTATCGCTCAGGTCGGGGACGCCGTGAACGACACAAGGCTCTCGAGTCAGCAATGTCGCCGCCAGAATCGGTAGGGACGAATTTTTCGAGCCGCTGACCTTAATGGAACCGGAAAGCCGGCGACCGCCGTGGACCAAAATCTTATCCATACCTCGCGAACAGGAAACGTGTCACACCTGAGTAATCCTTTTCATTACAAATGTCGCGGTAATTCTTTTCTGCCAAGGCCGATGTGAGAGCCTCGCTCTGACCGATTCCGATCTCCAGAGCTAACATTCCACCGGGCGTGAGCCATGATGGAGCGCGCGTAATCAATTCCTGCACCAGTTCGTCTCCACGTGCGCCTGCGAAAAGCGCCACATCCGGATCGTGCAGCACTTCGCGAGAAAGCTTCTCCCGATCTTCGCTGGAAACATACGGAAGATTCGCGGCGATCAAATCGAAACCAGGTTGCACATTTTCAAGCAAGTTGCTTCGCAAAAACGCAACACGATCGGCTAACCCGAGTCGTTCGGCATTTTCACGGGCAAGCATGAGAGCATCTTCGGAGATATCCACCCCCACGATCTCTGCCTTTGGAAATTCCGCAGCCAGAGTAAGTGCGATGACGCCGCTTCCGGTTCCAACGTCCACCACACGTGGACATGCGATTTTGGATTTGAAGCGTGAAATGAGAAGCTCAACCAGCTGCTCGGTTTCAGGTCGCGGCACTAGCGCACGCTTGTCGCACCGGAACGTGTAGCCGCAGAACTCGACTGTGCCGAGCAGATGCTGAAGTGGCTCGCCCGCACCGCGGCGCCTCACCAATTCACGCAATGGTGCAAGGTCCGATTCTGGCAAGGTCTGCTCGAACTCCAGATATAAATCTATTCGCTTCCGGCGCAGTACGTGCGCCAGCAAATGCTCGGCATTCAAGCGTGGATTATCGATCTTGCGCTTCTGGAAATAGCCCGTTGTCGATTGCAAGACCTCGAGCACAGTCATGTGAGAACTTAGCCGCAGATCCGGCGGCGGACGCAGCCGCTTTGCATATCGTCGAATTTAACAGCTACGCAATCGTGCGGCTGATGGCCCAGGCAACTTCTTTGCCTGTGACGAAACCATGCGCATCTCCACCGCTCGGATCTATGATGTATTTGCTGCTTTCCAGGTTGTGAAAATGGCCAGACTGCCAATTGTAGCTGCCGCCCACAGCCAGCAGGCGATCAACATCCTGCACAACTTCGCCCGGCTCCATTTTCTGTGCGCCGTTTCGGCCGAGGCCGCCAAATTTATCGTTCGCATCACCAAAGGCTGATGCGACTGTCCCAGCCAATCGCGAAGCAACCGGATAAGCAATACCGACGGCGCGATCGTTCGGCGTATATGTGATGACGATCGGACCTTTGATTCGGTGGTTATCCACCACGCTGCGAAAAAACCCACTCATCGATTTCGAGAAGCCGTTATGCGAAAAAGCAGCCTGCAAAAGCGACATACTCTGCAATTTATCTGTCGTAGATGCCGCCGCGGCTGCGGTGACGACTCGACAGCCAAAGCTGTGCCCCACCAGATGGATCCGCTGCACGTCGTCCGCCACGCGATCGAGCATTGGTCCCACGCCTTTCTGGCCCACCGTTCCCGCGCGCTTTTTCATTTCGTAGTAAGCCAAATAATTCAGGAACCGGATCGCGCCGGACTTAATTCCAGAAAAAATGTCCCCCAGTCCGGCTGCCCCGCCTGCTTGGGTCGTTTTCGGATGAGTGCCAACCGACGCGGCCCCGCCTCGACTTCCGACTGGTGAAGCAACCAGTGGGGTCGGCATCTTCAATTTTTCGAGCATGACCGATCCGTCGAGCTTAAAGAACAACGTAGAATTGTCCTCCTCGTGCGCGGCACTCTGGTCGAGCAAACTGCGCAGCTCGTCTACAAATTTTCGACGCGCAGCAAGATCACTCTCCAGCTTGCCGATCTGGTTCTTCGCTGCGGTGATCTTTCTCGCCGCTTTCTTATCGAACATAGTGGCAATGACATCGAGCTTGGCCTTGATCGTTTCGTCCGCCGCGGTGGAGCTGCTTCCGAATGCCGCACCACCGCCTCGCCCTTGTTCTGCAACAGCAGCGTCAACAACGTCAGTGAATCTTTTCGACGGCCAGATGACCCCCACAATTGCGATTTTTTTGTTCTGAAGCTGATCAGAAGCGACTGCTGCAAGGTTGGTAAACAAATCGGTGTAAAGCCGCTCTGCCTGCTCCTCAGTATTATTCCACCCGTGCGACGCGACGATAACGTCCGTCGTGTTGTCGGGCAGCGTGATTTGTTGTTTGTCTAACACCACGCCGTCTTTATCGAAGTGTGCGGCGACGTAAGGAATTCCTGCGATCTCATTCATAAATGCCCTGCATGTTTACACAGACTGAATGGCGCGCATCAGATCAATCAATCCCGCGCCTTGAAAAGAGCGCTCCCGTTTCAAATCGGTAGCTGCCCCAACAAAAATCTCCTTCACTCGTTCCGGTTCGCCGATGAATTCCCGCCGCACGGAGAGGAACGCTGCAATAACGCCGCTAACGTGCGGAGCCGCCATACTGGTTCCGCTGTCCTCCACGTATTCGCATTTTTTCCCTTCTGCTCGATCCATCAACAACTTTCCAGTGGCGGCAGAGAGAATTTTTTCACCCGGAGCGACGACGTCAGGCTTCATCCGTCCATCGCCAGTCGGGCCTTTTGAGGAAAAGTATGAGACGCCATAGACATGCGGCATGTCGCGATGCGTCGATCCGACGGTGATCGCTAGTTCCGCGTTGCCGGGATCGTTGATGGTGACTTGCATCCCGGCGTTCGTTGTCCGCTGTTGCGCTGCCAGCGCGCCATAGCCGGTGTTACCTGCGGCCACTACGACTACCACACCCGATCGCACCAGGCGATTGATCTCGACGCACAGCGGACTCTGTCCACACGCAAACCACTCCGGATCGAAATCGTATCCCAGACTGATGTTAACTCCGTGAATCAAATTAAGACGGCCGTGGCCGTTCTTTTCCTGGATATGAGCGATTGCGGCGATCAAATTGCTCACTTCGCCGTTACCTTCGTCGTCGAGCACTTTCAGACTAACGAGATGACACCGGGGCGCCATTCCTCGAATCGAACTGAGCACAACCTCATGAGTCTCTACAGCAGGCGAATCCCCAGCTTCATATCCTTTAACCGACCGGGTAACGGCACGCATTTTTTGCGCCTGCGCTTTGGTGCCATCAGCCGTTTGTTCGCCGGCGACGATTCCCGCCACGTGTGTGCCATGTCCAAAGCGATCGATCAACGCTGCGTTACCGCTCTTTGGAACGTTAGACGTATCGGTAAAGTCCGCGTGTAGGGGAGAAGCAGAATCGACGTTCCCGTGCAAGGCAAAATGCGGATGATTCGCGTCGATCCCCGAATCCATAATAGCCCATGTGATATCAATGCCGTGCGCGCAGAATGAAGTTTGCGCCGCATCTGCTTTCACGGTGGCGAGCGACTTCGTGATGCATGGTGAAATCTTGAAATCAGGCCAGATGCGGTAGATGGCACGAAAGCGGTACACTGCTGATGTACCTGGCTGCAGCGGTGCTTTTTCGCGTTTTTTCGACTTCGGCGGTTTCTTGCGGGTTTTACCTTGGCTGGCAGCGCGCTCGACGTCCAGCCGCACGAGTTCACGAATTACTTTTCCGCTGAGGCGCGCGAAGATGTATTGATTGCTTAGGTCCGTCTTTTTCTCCCGTACACCCTGCTTCTCGTCATCCGCTGCAGTTGTTGCTACGGCATTTTTGATCGCCTCCCGAATCCATTTCCGGCCTGCTTCGCGACCTTCACCATAATCGAGATTCACGTCGATGATGACGCTATGGACCTCGCTGTCGTCCTTGTTGATGTCCTCCAGCAGCGGAATTGCAATGACACTGCGGTCAAGAATCCGTGGATCAAACCGCTTGATTCCGTTTTGCTCTTGCCCTCGCCGATCAGATGCTGCCATAGGATTGACGCGACGGCGTCCAGACGCGCAGTACAACAAAGCGGCGTGCTTACGTCAAGCGCCCCTTAAGCAAAATGACTGAGTGGATTACGCAGCGGCGGCTGATTGCTTCAGCCGCTCAGCGATATCGGCGGCTTGCAGTGATTGAATCAGCTCGCCGAGATCGCCATCCATTACCCGATCCAAGTTGTAAAGCGTGAGGCCGACCCGGTGATCGGTCACCCGGTTCTGCGGAAAATTGTAGGTGCGAATTTTTTCTTCGCGACCACCGGTACCGATCTGTCCGCGCCTTTGCGCGCTGTATTTCTCCGCCTCCTCGCGCTGCTTGTGTTCCAATAATCGTGCCCGCAGGATCGATAATGCGCGCTCCTTGTTTTTGATTTGGCTGCGACCATCCTGGCAGCGAACAATCATGCCAGTCGGAATGTGCATCACTTGTACGGCTGAGTCGGTTGTGTTCACACCTTGCCCGCCAGGGCCGCCCGCGCGCGAAACTTCGATCCGCAAATCTTCCGGTTTCAACTCAACGTCGATATCTTCCGCCTCCGGCAGCACCGCCACGGTTGCTGTCGATGTATGAATCCGGCCTTGAGCCTCGGTGGCAGGCACGCGTTGCACGCGGTGCACACCGCTCTCGTAACGAAGCTTGCGAAAGACCGATTCGCCCGAAACTCGGAAAATCGCTTCCTTGAATCCGCCGAGATCCGACGGACTGGATTCGAGGTCCTCAGTTTTCAATCCCGCCGCTTCTGCATAGCGATGATACATGCGGTAAAGATCCGCGGCGAAGATACCGGCTTCGTTGCCGCCGGTCCCGGCACGGATTTCCACGATCGCGTCGCGCTCTTCCGTTTGGTCCACGGGCAGCAACGCGATCTGAAGGTCGCGTTCAAGCTCTGCAACACGTTTTTCGAGCTCCGGAATTTCATCGTTAGCCATGGCCGCGATCTCGATGTCGCGCGAGGTCGCCAGTTCACGATTATCATCTAATTGCTTGCGCGCGGTTTCGAGCGTCCGCGCTTTCTCCAGCACCTCCTTTAGACCTGCGTTCTCGCGCATGATTTCCTCAGCGCGTTTGCGATTATCGAACAGGCGTGGATCCGCGATCTCGCGCTCGAGTTGCTCGAAGCGTTCACGTTTGAGTTGGATAAGGGAATTCAGGTCCATTTGTAGCGGCGCTCTGTGAGCGCCGAAGGAGGGCGGCAGTCATAGACAGCCGCTACAGCCCGGTTGAGCTAAGCCTTCTTCTCGACGCGGGCCGCTTTCGTGCTGCCGTAACGGCGGGTAAATTTCTCGACGCGACCCGCGGTATCCACAAATTTTTGTTCCCCGGTGAAAAAGGGATGACAAGCGGCACAAATGCCGATCTTAATATCTCGACGCGTGGAACGCGTGCGATACACCGCGCCGCACGCGCACACCATATCAGTCTCGTAATATTCTGGATGAATGCCTGCTTTCATCTTCTAAATGGAGCGCGGAATCTATTCGCGAATGTCGGTTTTTGCAAGCGATGAAACATGGCGATCCACTGCTGCTGGCATGGCACACGACGGTTTCGCGGAAAGGCGATGACGCGGCCGTTTTCGATGCTACTGGCAGCGTCGTGCGGACGTTTCGTGACATTGAAGAGCACGCACATGGTTTCGAAGCAAAACTGGAGGAACTCCTCGCCGGAATGGTCGTGGCTGTGCAAATTGGCAACCACGAAGATTGGCCTGCGGTTTTCATCGCCTGTCTGCGCAGGGAGCTGGTCGTTCTGCCGCTGGACCACTCCATCGGAGAGCAACAACGCGACGCCGCGTTAGAGATTTGCAAAGCGACTGCTGTAGTGTCCGTTGTCCCCAGCGGAAATTCCGTTGAGCTGATTCGGCTGAGAACAGCCGACACTACAGTAAACTGGAATGGTAATCCGCCGTCGCTGCTGAAACTGACGTCGGGCACAACGGCGGCGCCGCGGGCGATTCGATTTCGCAGCCATCAGTTGCTGGCCGATTGCAATCAAATTTGCGACACCATGGGAATTTCAGATGACGATCTTAATTTTGGCGTAATCCCGGTCTCGCACTCGTACGGATTTAGCAATTTGCTCACACCGTTGATGGCGCGCGGTGTGCCGTTGGTTTTGAGCCGCGACAGGACGCCCCGAGCTGTTCTCACTGATCTTGCTCGCAGCGGCGCGACAGTTTTTCCCGGCACGCCGGTTTTTTACCAGGCGTTCTGCGACATGGGTGATGTGCCGCCGTTACCAAAACTTCGATTGTGCATTTCTGCTGGTGCACCGCTCTCCGGCGCTGTCGCGAAAAGATTTCACGAGAAATTCAACCAGCCGATCCATTCGTTCTACGGCGCGTCGGAATGCGGCGGAATTTGCTACGATCGCCATGGCACAATTTTCGAGGACCGCCTTGTGGGCCCGCCAATGAAAGGAGTCGAAGTTGAGCTTATCGATCCGACGGAGACCGCCAGCCAGATTCGCGTTCGCAGCGCAGCAGTGAGCGACGGCTATTTTCCGGAGCCCGACGAGCAGAAGCTTGGCAAGGGCATTTTTGTTCCGGACGATCTGCTCGCGCGACACAATTCCGCGCTAAAGATCGTGGGTCGGGTTTCAGACGTCATTAATGTCGCGGGCAAAAAGGTGAACCCCGCGGAAGTAGAAGCGCATTTGTTGCGTTTCAAGGGCGTGCAGCAAGCGGTCGTCTTCGGCCGTCCGACAGATGCAGGATTACGAAATGAAGAAGTAGCGGCGTGCGTCCTGGCTTCGCCCAACGTGAGCGAGAGCGATCTTTTACGTTTTTGCCGCAATGCGTTGAGCGGATGGCAAGTCCCGAAACGGATCTTTATCGTCGACGCAATTCCGGCAAACGAGCGCGGCAAAATCAGCAGACGCGAATTGGCGCGGCAATTCTCGGGGCGGGATGAGACTTCTCCATTGCGAACATTGGCTTCTTGATAAAGCCTTGATAAGGAGTTTGCTTAGAACCACAGCAGATACGGCGACAGCAGCCCGCAACCCATTTACTGAAAGCCCAAATGGACAGTTCCAACAGTGAAGAGCGCGATCAGGCCGACCGGCCTCCCGTTGCGCACGAGGAGGAGAGATCGTCCGAGCCTGGCATAAGTTCCGAAGCATCCCAGCCCGACGACTGGTGGCACGCATCCGCGCCGGAGTCAGATTGGGCACAGCCCCTCTCGAACCCTGCAGCGACGGAAATCGGGCAGCGCAAGGAACCCGGCACAGCTGACGTTTATTTTTGCGGTCGGACAAATCTGTTCCCATTGAACCTCGCCATACGAGCTATCGGAAAAGAGAACCTTACCGGAGTCCTCCGAGCCTGCTGGGATCAGGAACCGATCGAGGTTCTGGCGCGTGACGGCGAGATTGTGTTGGCCACAACTCGGGATCCAGATCTTTATTGTCCACAAACACCGGACATTCTGCGCAGCGTCGATGTAGTGGTGGTTGACCGAGCGCGCAATCAACAGAAGGAAGACAAAACTCCCTTTCTGCTAACGCTTGCCCGTAACGAGTCGATCGATCGACAGGCCGCGTTGGATGCGATGCGCCACCAAGGGCAACTGCTCTTTTCGCAACTATGGTCGGCGCCAAACGTATGGATCATGTTCGAAAAGAATGCCGAGTTGTTAGGTGGATTTGGAGACGTGACCGGCGACCCTGATGTGGACGATTGGTCACTGGAAACTTTGCGTCTCGTACAGAATCCGGAGCAACCACGAGGCTTCGATCCGGCATCGATCCCGGCTTACACACGAGAAGGCTTCGATCGTGTCCAGAAGCTGAAGCTGACCTCAGATGAGGCGCAATTCGGCTCACAATTCAATGGCGCCCGGTCGGTTCAACAGATTGCAAAAAATCTGCGGCTCGATTTGAAATCTGCCCGACAACTGCTGTTCCGGTTCCTTGCGCTTGAAATCATAGAGTGCTGGCCCAGCAGCACAACCGCGAAGACCGAAGCGAAAGCAGGCAAGGGGCGATTGTTTGGTCGCGGCCGATAGTTCGCGTCCGCCGACGGACGCGTGCTCATGAAGAGAAGAATTCTCGTCGTCGATATCGGCGGCACATTCGTCAAACTGCTAATGTCCGAACGTGTGGAACGTGAATTTCCATCTGGTCCCCGAATGACCCCAAACCAATTTCTTACCAAATTTCGGGAGACCGTGAAGGGCTGGAGATTCGATGTTGCATCGATCGGTTTTCCGGCGCCTGTACGTAACGGACGAATTCTTCGAAACCCGAAGCACCTTGGCAAAGGTTGGGTGCATTTCAAATTTGCGACCGCGCTGGGAATACCGTTGCGGGTTGTTAATGACGCAGCCATGCAAGCTCTCGGCAGTTATGTCCGCGGTGGACGCATGCTTTTCCTCGGGCTCGGAACGGGACTTGGATCCGCGCTAGTGTGGGACAGAAATCTCATGTCACTTGAGCTGGGCGACCTCCCCTATCCGAACGGAAAGATCATTGAAAACCATCTCGGCCTCCCGGGCTTGGCAAAATTCGGCAAAAGAAAATGGAAACGTGAAGTCCTATATGCCGTAGGCCAATTGAGGCGCGCGTTCATCGCCGATTACGTCGTTCTTGGGGGCGGCCTGGTGCATCGGTTCGATCGATTGCCTAAGGGCATCGTGCGCGGTCAAAACGAAAACGCGTTCCTGGGTGGAATCCGTTTATGGGAAAGGAAACGCAATTCTGGCGAATTGAAGTGGCACTTGTTGTAGAGGCAAAGCCGCTGCAACCGTCTGTCGCAATTGCGCTTGACTTACTGAACTGCCGTCACCACGATGACGCGCCAAAACCAAAGGAGAATATGAAGAATAACACTCACCTCTTCGTCTCGGCGCTGTTGTTCGCGATCTTTGCGGTGGCGCCCGCTTCGTTCGCTCAAAAAGGGGCTGCCATGTCAAAGGCTCAGGCAGTAGCACAAGAGCTTAACCTTACGCCGCAGCAAAAGGAGAAAATCCTGCCTATTCTGGCCGCCGAAGTCCCAAAAGTGAACGCCATCAAGAACGACAACTCGCTTTCAAAAGTGCAGAAAATGCAACAGGTGAGGGCTATTCATCAACAGACGGATCCGCAGATGAAAGCCCTTCTGTCACCTGAGCAATACCAAAAACTGAAGCAGATTCGTCTACAGGCAGTCAAAAACGCCGCACAAGGACGATTCTAAGACGATCGATCGCGATCGATCAGTGGCCGAGCCGACAAACGTTAGTCTGATCGCGTTGGCGCGGAATGTGCAGCTCTTAACGTTCATGATCGCGTAAAAGAACGCGCGATCGTTGTCACTCGGCACTGGATTCCCGCTAAATCCGTGCTCACTGAAGAGCTGTACATTCGAAGCCCTTTTATGCCTGATCATCGACCACAAATCACCGATGGCTTCACAAAGCTCTGTGACATCGTCGCGAAACTTCGCGGTCCTGATGGTTGCCCGTGGGATCGCGAGCAAACCAATGACTCATTGGTGCCGGCCCTTATTGAGGAGGCGTACGAAACGGCTGAGGCCGCGACCTCGCAGGACGATGCGCATTTTCGCGAGGAACTCGGCGATCTTTTGTTGCTTGTATTGATGCATGCCCAAATCGCGCACGAAACGGGCCGGTTCGGCATCGAGGAGGTGATTGAACAGGTGTCAGACAAACTGATCCGGCGGCATCCGCATGTGTTCGGCACGAGCGAAGCACGCGACGCCGGTGCTGTGCTTAAACAATGGGAAGCAATCAAACGCGAAGAAAAAAAAGCCGACCTGCATTACCTCGCCAGTTTGCCGAAAGCACTGCCTGCGCTGGTGCGCGCGCAAAAAGCGCAGTCCAAAGCCGCCCGGGTGAATTTCGACTGGACGGAATTGCGCGACGTAATCGCTAAGGTCGACGAAGAACTTCGTGAGACCAAAGAGGCGATCCAATCACAACAACAGGAAGTGATCGAAGACGAGATTGGCGATCTGCTGTTTGCTGTCGTAAACCTGGCGCGGAAGTGCAAAATCGACGCCGAAACGGTACTCCAAGCTGCCACAAACAAATTTGTCGCGCGCTTTAATCGATTGGAAGACGAACTCAAAACCCACGGCAAAAATTTGGGGCAAGTGGAGTTGGCGGAGATGGATGCGATCTGGGATCGGATCAAGCAAACGTCGAACGCCCAACGTCCAACGTCCAATACTCAATGATAATGGCTCGGAGTTCGCCGCTCGCCGTTCGCTGTTCGCCGTTTGCGTCTGCGCTCGATTTGGGATCGGATTAAGCAAAGGTCCAACACCCAACGTTGACTTTTCTGAGTTCGATATTGGGCTTTCAGCGTTGAGCGTTGAGCGTTGAGCGTTGAGCGTTGAGCGTTGAGCGTTGAGCGTTTGGCGTTTGGCGTTTGGCGTTTGGCGTTGGGCGTTGGGCGTTGGCCGTTGGGCGTTCAGCGTTTGCTTCTAGTAATGCTTTCGCCATATTTCGCCTCCCAATGAACCTGCTGATCAATTTTTGCCTGGTGCTTTTCGTGCTAATCGCCTCACTGATGGTGTTTGTCATCCTGATGCAGCGACCCAAGAGTGAAGGTCTCGGCGCTGCGTTTGGCGGCGGCGTCACGGAGAATATTTTCGGCGCGCAAACCACGAACGTGCTGGTGAAGTTTACTACGTGGCTGGCAGGAATATTTTTCGTACTCACGTTTGCCCTATCCGTTCTATATGCGCATCAGAGCACAGCCAGCAGTGCTTTCCGTCGTGAACTGATGAAGAACCAGCCGGCGGCTCAAACGTCACCTGCGCCCGGGGCACCACAATCATCACCGGTCTCGTCACCGGGAACTGCGCCCGCAGAGGCTTCACCCGCTGTATCTCCGGCCGCGACCGCAGCAGCGGCCTCTCCAGCCACAACTGCAGCACCGGCGGGCTCGCCAAAATAATACGCGCAGCAGTCTTTTGGGGGGAGATTTGGGTCCTGTAAGCACGGCCTCTATAGCGCCGTTTCTTGATTCGACAAGTAGATGCAGAACCGGCCACAGGTGTGTGGCTACAGCTCCAACCGATTGATCCCGAAATCTATTTCGCCTTACGCGCGATCTTCGGCGGGAACAGCCAGAGAAGTCTTCCCTTTTCAGTTTCAGGGTCGAAGTCGAGCAACGCCACACCCGCTTTCGAAAGCTTCAGTGACGCACCGGTCAACGCAGAGATCACACTGGAAAAGTCCGGCTCATGGCCGACCAGCATCAAAACTTTTGAGTGATACCGCTTGAGCACAGCCCTCAACTCGGTGACGCCAAATCCGGGCTCAAGCGCTTCGTCCTGGCGCAACTTTGTTTTCAGCTGTTCAGCTGCACCCTCTGCCGTCTGCAACGCTCGCGGCAGCGGACTGCTTACAATTAAGTCCGGCTTCACCTTGAGACGGTTGAGAAACTTCGCCACCTGCCGCACCTCTGTTTTACCAGAATCGGTAAGCGGCCGTTCGTCATCCGGTTTGGTCCAGCCCGGCCAATCAGCTTCACCGTGTCTGAGAAAATAAAGTTGCATTTTTACACCTCGCACAAGGTCCACAAAGGACACAACGTCAACTATTCAAATTGGCCTTAGTGTCCGTTGTGCTCGTTGTGTGAGAGTTCTTCATAAAATGTTCCATTTTGGCCTTCGCGTGTGCGGCTCGGTTTGCCACAGACGAACGCCGCCAAGAAAGGCGTTCCGATTGTGTCCAAGCTCGATGCGTTCCGGCAGTCGCTCCAATTTTTTTGCGCTTCCACCGCCGAGAACGACGTAATCGGCAATGAGCGATTTCTTCAACAACATGACGGAACGAACGACTTCGGTTTCCCATCGCTTTTCGCCGAGCTTTTTCAGTCCAGACTTGCCTAGATAATCCTCGATGATGTGGTCGTTGCCGTAAGGCAAATCGCCGAGCTCAAGCGGGAGCACGTTGCTTTGCCAGATCAGGGTGGAACCCAGTCCAGTGCCCAATCCAAGAAACAACATTCGTTGGCCCCGATAACTGCCGAGCGCCTGCATCGCGGCGTCATTGATAATGCGGATGGGTTTGCCTAACGATTTCTCGAAATTGAATCGTGTCCAACCAGGTCCAAGATGCTTAGGCTCGGTCATGATACAGCCATTCCGTACCGGCGCCGGAAAGCCAATGGAGATCGCGTCGAACTTCCAATCCTCCACTAACGGCTTGAGCTGAGTTACCAGTTCGCGTGGCGTCATCTCCTGCCCGGACTTGAATTTTCGCCGTTGCGCACGCGAAATCATGACTTTGACGTTCGACCCGCCGACATCAATGACGAGGATTTTCTTCTTCACTACGTGAGATAACCGCGACTGCGATGTTTTTCGTACCGCTGGGTGGGATCTCACTGGGTGATCTACGTCTCCGATTTCGTCGCTGCGGTCGCGCCGGTTTCCTTTACAACTGCAATCGGTACCAGCCGATCCGCGCGAACTTTTTTCGTCGAACCACCAAGCTTTTTCATGCGTTCGCGTGAAACTTCGCGGAATTGCCACTGCGCCTGCCTGCGCGGTTCCGCGCCTTCGGGTCTTAGACGTCGGTAAGTGCCGTCCGGCTGCAATTCCCGCGCCTTCACCCGATCATTGAGAAAGGCGGGAATAACGTCGTTAATGATTTGATCTCGCAAGGCAGGCGTCTCGATCGGAAAAGCCAGTTCGATTCGGCGATAAAAATTCCGGGGCATCCAATCGGCGCTGGAAAGATAAACCCGCGGTTGCCCGGCATTTTCGAAATAAAAAATCCGGCTGTGCTCGAGAAATCGGCCAACGATGCTGATGACACGAATGTTTTCGCTAAGATCTGGAACTTTCGGACGGAGGCAACAGATCCCGCGCACTACCAGATCAATGGTCACATCTGCGCAGGAAGCTTCATAGAGCTTCTCGATGATCTCCTGGTCCACCAGCGCGTTCATCTTCGCAACGATGCGGGCCGGCTTACCTGCCAGCGCGTTGTCGCGCTCCCGCTCGATGAGTTTGATGCAGCGACTGTGCAGGTCGAACGGCGCGACCATCAATTTTTTCAATCCAGGATAACCGGCGAGACCGGTAAGAGTATTGAAAACGGTCGCCACCTCTTCGCTCAACTCAGGTTGACTGGTGAGCAGGCTGAAATCGGTGTAAATGCGCGCGGTCCGCGAATGATAATTTCCTGTACCCAGATGGACGTAACGCCGAATCTCGTCTGCGTCGCGCCGAACGATCAGTAACGCTTTGCAATGCGTCTTGAGTCCTACTACACCGTAGATCACATGCGCCCCGGCTTCTTCCAGCCGTCGCGCCCATTGAATGTTGCTCGCTTCATCAAAACGCGCGCGCAGCTCTACAATCGCAGTAACCTGTTTTCCTGCGTTCGCCGCGTCGATGAGCGCCTCCACAATGGGCGAGTCTCCACTTGTGCGATACAGGGTCATCTTAATGGCGAGCACCTGCGGATCTTTTGCCGCTGTCTCGACCAACTCGACGACTTCATCGAAACTGTCGTAAGGATGATGCAGCAACACGTCCTGTCGTCGTAGCACTTCGAAGAAGTCCGCGTGTGGCGGCAACGCCGGATCGCGAGCCGGTTGAAACGGACGGTCCTTCAGTTTGGCAAACGCGTCGTTGGCGACCAGCGGAGCAAGATGCGTCATTGTCAATGGGCCATCGAGCTTGTAAGCGTCCGCGTCAGATAGATTGAAAAACTCGAGGAGGAGCTCGAGGAAATCCTTCGGACAATCGGCTTCCACTTCCAGCCGAACGGCGTTGCCACGGCTGGTCCGTCGCAGTTCCTGCTCGATTGTTCGCAACAGATTCTCCGCTTCTTCATCGTCGATGTAGAGATCGCTGTTACGGGTGACGCGAAACGCGTGCACGCCGTCCAAAATCAAGCCGGGAAACAATTCACCGATGTGCTGTTTGATTAGCGACGCCAGATAGATGTATTCCCACGGCTCGTTCGCACCGGTGCCGCGGGGCATCAGGATAAGCCGTGGCACAACGCGCGGCACTTGGACAATAGCATGCAGCGGCTCGCCGCGACGGCGTGTCTTCGCACGTACCAGCAAATTGTGGCTGCGATTCAATAGATGCGGGAATGGATGACTGGCGTCCACGGCCAGTGGCGTCAGCATCGGAAAAACTTCCTGCTGAAAATAGCGATTCGCCCAGGCAGTGCGTCTGGCTGACAACTCCGCGATTTCGCGAACGTAGATTCCGTTCTTTGCCAGCTCTGGCAGTAATTCGTTTTTCCAAAGCGCATATTGGGTCCCAACCAGCTCGCGCACCGTCTTCTGAATGCGGTCGAACAGCTCTGTGGCACTCAAGCCGTCCGGACCAACATCACTCGTCTCGCTTTCAATCTGTTGTTTGATTCCCGCTACGCGTATCTCGAAAAACTCATCCAAGTTTGAGCTGAATATTGTCAGGAATTTAACTCGCTCGATGAGTGGTTGCGTGGGATCCTGCGCCTCTTCAAGAACGCGTCGATTGAACGCGAGCCAACTCAGCTCGCGGTTGATGAAATTCTTCGGATCGCCGAAACGATCGTGAACGGTTTGGACAACCTGCGGAATAGCAGTAGCAGTGCTTGTCTCAGTGGGCGAAGTGGCCTGGGCTTGCGGCATCTTCTAACGATGGCCGATCAGCCTCGCCTGCGCAACGCTCCCTCTCACGCGGATGTGGCCAGGTTTTGATGCCTGATATCTTCCGCGGCCGCCGCGTAAACAGCATCCTCGGCGATGTTCGTAGCGTGGTCGCCCACACGCTCAAGTGCGCGCGAGACCAGAATCAAATTGAAATACCCGCGCAATTGCTCGCTGTCCTCCATCATCCGTTCGGTCAACTTCCGGTTTGCGTCGCGATTCATATCGTCGAGTTGCTTGTCCCGGTCGCAGACCGAGCGAGCCAGCTCCACATTTTCGCGCACATACGCGTTAATACTGTCCTTGAACATCGTCATGGCGTACGCCTGGATCGGTACAATCAATTGCATTTCGGGTAATGGTGGATGGCGATTCAGTTTGCGCGCGCGTTTCGCTATGTTCGTGGCCTGATCGCCAACACGCTCGATGTTGGGCGAAAGTTTGATGGCCGAAATGACCCGCCGCAGATCCGAAGCGACTGGCTGAAACCGAAGTAAAATTTCGAATCCATCCTTGTCGATCTGTTTCTCTAATTGGTCGATCTCTTCGTCATCTGCGATCGCGTTTGCGCAGAGATCGTCGTTGCGCTGCAGCAGACCCTTCAGTGCTCGATCCAAGCTGCGCTCAGCCAGGCCTGCCATCATCAGCAGATCGTTGCGCAACGAGTTAAGTGCTTCGTCGAATGTTCCAAGAATGTGCTTCGGTATAACCATAATTCCTCTCGTCATCCCGAGCGGAGTCGAGGGATACCGAGGAATAAGCTTTTGTTTGTGCCGCGGGGTTTGAAAGCCTGGCCTCGCAGACTGCGTCCACTGCGTTGCAGCTCGACTTCGCTGCGCTTAGCTTGGAATGACAACTCCATACTTTATCCAAACCTCCCGGTGATGTAATCTTCCGTCTGCTTCTCGTTGGGATTGGTGAAAATTTTTGTCGTCGAACCAATCTCAATCAGCCGACCCATGTAAAAGAACGCAGTAAAGTCAGAAACGCGTCCCGCCTGCTGCATGTTGTGCGTAACAATGAC